>JAYWHS010000429.1:0-3990 GCA_043777635.1 Kofleriaceae bacterium
ACCAACACCGATCCGTTGCACATTTTGCCAGCCATCTTGATGGTGACCATGTTTGTGCAGTCGCGGCTAACGCCAACGACGGCCGATGGTGCCCAGCAAAAGATCATGATGATTGTTATGCCGTTGATGTTCGGCGTGATGTCGTTCTTCTTCCCGGCTGGCTTGACGCTGTACATCTTCACCAACACGTTGTTGTCGGCGCTGCACTCGGTCTACATGAATAAGTACGATGCCAAAAGTAAGGCAGCCATGGCTGCGGTGACGGCAGCATCGGCACCTGTGGAGGTACGTAGTGCACCTGCCTCGGCCAAGGCTGGTAAGCCAGCCAAGACCAGCGCCAGCGCTGAAGTTAACGACGATGATTCGAGCGATGCGCCGGCCGAAGCAACACCTAAAAATGGAGCTTCGAAAGCTAACGGTTCGAATGGTAACAAGAACAAGAGTGGCAATAAATCTAAAGGTAAGCGTCGCTAACACGCACCGAGCGTATTCGCGACCGCATTTCCGGACACCGTAACCAAGTAACAACGTCGCTACTCCAGCGACGCGTAAACAAAAGAGGACGACGTGGCACAATCAACGGAAGATGTTGCAGAGAAAGCAAGCGAGTTTTTAGTCGGCGTATTGGAACGGATGGGCATCACTGCCGACATCGATATCAAAGACGACAAAGAGCGCGTAGTACTTGAGATTCAAACCGCTGACACCGAATTAGTTATCGGTCGGCGTGGTGTGGTGGTGGATGCGCTCCAACATCTGGTGAACAAAGTTGTCTACAAAGAACGTGGTACCGAGCGCGGCAAACCGTTGATCGTGGATGCCGGTGGCTTTCGCGACAAACAAATTGACCGGTTGCGCCAGCTTGCGGAACGCGTCGCTGAGAAGGTCAAAGCCACTGGCGAAACCGTCGAGTTGCAACCGATGACCTCGCATGATCGTCGCATCGTGCACATGCACATCTCGGAACTTGGTGGCATGTCCACCCGCAGCGAGGGTGAAGGCGAAGACCGCCACATTCTCGTGTTCCCGGCGTAACCAGCCGGCTCCCGACGTTCAAGCTGTGGCGCGCAAAAACGGCGTACCCGGATCGAACGTTGGGAACCAAGCCCCTGCCCTGCTTGGGCCAGTAGCGCAGATCCTACGTCCGTTCAGAGTTTCTGACGTAACTAACCGAGCATCAAGCGGGTTCACGCACAGGGTTTTCCCCGGCCTCACCCGAAGGGGATGGGAAATCCATGATCGAACGTAGGATGCGAGGTACTAGGTCGTACTAGGTCGTGCTAGATCGCTGCCAAGATCATGATCATTCTTGGTGATACCATCGCAGCGATTGCAACCGGTGCCGCCCCAGGTGGCGTTGGTGTGATTCGCGTGAGCGGGCCGCGCGCCATCGATATTGTGGCCGGCGTTGTTGGCTGTGCGGCTGGTGAATTGGGTCGCGAAATTCGCTACGCAATTGCGCGTGACGCAGCGGGTGCGCGGCTTGATGAGGTTGTTGCGTTTGCGATGCGAGCGCCACGTTCGTTTACCGGTGAAGATGTTGCCGAAATTCAAGGGCACGGCGGCGGCGCCAACTTGGCTCGATTGTTAGCAGCGACGTTGGCCGCAGGTGCCCGAGCAGCCGAACCTGGTGAGTTTACCCGTCGAGCATTTGGTAATGGCAAGCTCGATTTGACCCGTGCCGAAGCATTGTTGGCCGTGATTGAATCGGGCAGTGAGCGGGCGCTACGCGTCAATCAGGAATTGCTTTCAGGCGCTTTAGCCAAAGCGCTCGACCAAATGGAACAACGGGCGACTGAAGTATTGGCTGAAATTGAAGGCTCGATTGATTTTCCCGAAGACGATTTGATGTTGGCACCGGAGGGCTGGGCCCACCAAGAATTGCTGGCGCTCAGCGATCAGTGCACGCGATGGGTGGCCAGTTTCGCGGTGGGCAAAGCGTTGCGCCAAGGTATTACTGTGGCGTTGGTAGGCAGCGTCAACGTAGGTAAGTCGTCCTTGCTCAACGCGCTTGCAGGTCAGAACCGAGCGTTGGTTTCGAGTCAGCCGGGCACGACGCGCGACTATGTTGAACTTCGGGTTGAATGGAATGGCGTTGCGGTGACGCTGATTGACACTGCCGGTTTGCGGGCCAGCAACGACGAAATCGAGAGCGCCGGCATTGAGTTAGGGCAGGCCCGTGCAGCGCAAGCTGAAGTGGTGTTGCAGGTGTCGGATCAAGCGTTCGGCGGCGCGCTGGTGGTTGATTCGCGGACGATTTTGGTGCGCAGTAAAGCTGACGTGGCGGACGCCGCCAGTTTTGACAATGTGGCCGCAGTTCGAACCTCGGCGACCACCGGCGAAGGGCTGGCGGAATTGCGTCAGGCAATTTTGAAAGTTGCGACTGCTGGGGCTGTCGACGGCGATGACGGCGTGATGCTCATTACCGAAAGGCAGCGCGGTCGTGCGCAAGACGCAGCGTTGCGTTTTGGCGATGCAGCCCTTGGGTTGGCTGAAGGCCGGCCGCTTGAGATGTTGGCTCTGGACGTACGGCAAGCGGTGCACGCGCTGGCAGAAATGCGGGGCCGCGAAGTTACCGAGCGGGTGCTGGACGAAGTATTTGCACGTTTTTGCATTGGCAAGTGACCAGGTATAGTGAGGCCGTGACGTTCGAACAAGATGCCGGTCGACGGCTAGCTGGCCTCGAAGCCGAGCAGTTGTTGCGGCGGCCGACGACGGTACAGGCGCGACGTGGCGCGCAAATTGAAATCGACGGTGCTTGGCTGACTAATTTTTCGTCCAATGATTATTTGGGCTATGCCGACGACGAACGAATTCGCGAAGCGGGTCGCCGCGAGTTGGTGCGCAGCGGAGCTGGCGCCACTGCATCGCGTTTGGTGGTGGGTAACTTGCCTGCGCATGTTGAGCTTGAGGTCGCATTGCGGGATTGGCTCGGCGCGGCGGGTATCTGTCTGTTTAACTCCGGCTACGCTGCAAATACTGGAGTTTTGGCTGCGCTCATGGGCCGTGGCGATGTGATCGTTTCGGATCGGCTCAATCATGCAAGCATCATCGACGGCTGCAAGTTGAGTGGCGCTGAGATTCGAGTTTTTGAGCATCTATGCTGTGAGGAATTGGAGGAGAAGCTACAGGGCTTGGCCGGCCGGCGCGTGTTGGTGGTGACTGAGTCGATTTTTTCCATGGACGGCGATCGTCCGGATTTGCGACGGATGTCAGCACTGTGCGATCGCTATGGCGCTGGCTTGCTGGTTGACGAAGCGCACGCGCTTGGAGTGATTGGTCCAGCCGGCCGTGGCGAATGCGCACGCGTAGGTGTGGTGCCGGATTTGTTGATCGGCACGTTTGGCAAGGCGCTTGGTGTTTACGGAGCGTTTGTGGCTACCACGCCTAACCTTTCGTTGTTGTTGTGGAATCGCGCCCGAAGCTTGGTGTTCACTACTGGGTTACCGCCAGCAGTGGTAGCGATGTGCAGTGCGTCGGTGGGGCTGGTGCAAAGCTCCGACGGGGACGCTAAACGCCGGGCGTTGACCAATAATATTTCTTTGATGTCCGAAAACCGGACGTTATTTCCATCGCAAAACGAATATAATGTTGATGTATTGTCCGAAAACCGGATAGATTATGCCGGTTCGAAGATGTCGCAGATCATCCCAATTGCGGTTGGCGATCAGGCGGCGGTGATGGCAAAAGCAGCAGCTTTGCGAACAGTTGGCTTGATGGTGTCCGCGATACGTCCGCCTACGGTGCCGGTTGGAACATCGCGCCTGCGCATCTGCCTGAGTGCAAATCATAGTGCTGAGCAGATTAGTCGATTAATTCAAGCTATTGAAAATACTTAAAAAAGTGAACAAATGTCGATCGCTGAACTAGACCAAAAGCATGTCTGGCATCCATTTACCCAGATGGCGCAATGGGAGCCGTTATGTATCGCTCGGGGTGAAGGCAATTTTCTCTTTGATGAGGCAGGCAACAAGTATTTTGATGGTGTGA
>JAYWHS010000430.1:0-3988 GCA_043777635.1 Kofleriaceae bacterium
AGCGCAACGTGCTGCTGCGGATCAAGCGATTGGTGTGCCGTTCATGCAGTCATGCGTCAAGCAACTGACCGTTGGTCAAGTGCGTTGCGGCATCGCAGCTAAAGACTCCACCGAAATCGCAGCATGTATCGCTGCGCCAGTAGCCCAAGCCTCAGGAAACCAACCATGAATAAATCAAATTCCGTAGCGCTGGTTGCCAAACGTTGCACAGCCATCGTACTTGCGGCGATCGCTGGCTTTGGCAATTTTGTCCACGCTGCACCCGCCGATATCGTGTCGTCGGCAGCACCTGAAATGGGCTCAGATGCGCCCAAGGGTTCCGCACTCACCGGCGCTGAGGCCTCGGTTTCGAGTCAAACCGGCGGGCTACAGTATGCATACCCGATCACCATGCCACCCGGCCGCGGCGGCATGGTGCCGTCGCTGGCGCTGAGTTATTCGTCGCAAGGCTCGATCTACGGCGGCATCGCGGCCGGCTGGAGTCTTGATGTTCCAATCATTAAAAAGGACACATCGAAAAGCGCACTGGCCAGCGGCGGCATGGCCGATCAAGATCTGGTAGCCATCGGTGGCGACGCTCGCGACAACGATATGTTCGTCAGCACTCTCGCTGGTGGTCGGCCATTGATTCGGGTCACTGAACCAGGCGGTGCCATGGGCGGGACGTTCCGCAGTTACCGCGCGCAAAATGACACCAGCTTCGCACGCTATGAACGCATGACATCTGGCGCTGCCTTTCGCTGGCGAGTACGCACTAGCGAAGGCATCGTTCACACGTTTGGCGACCCCACTAACTTCTTCGCGTGCGGTGCCATCAATGACGATTATGCTCCCCTCACATCCTCAAAGGATGCCTTTGGCAATGAGGTCAAATACTTCTATGCATCTAGTCCGTCGTGGACCGGATCATGTGTGTTGTCGTCGATTAAGTACGGCATGAATTCTGCCGCTGGGATTACCGACCACGCGCAAGTTCTTTTGAATTGGGCCAAGCCACTGGTGTGTGACGCCACCACAGGCCAGATGTTTGGCACGACGCCGGTCGGCGCTCAACTTGACTACCGTGACGGTAGTGCGCGGATGTTTGGTGCGCATGCGCTTACTTCGATCACGGTGCAAGTCAAAGGTCCAGCGCGCACGCACTCACGAACCATCAGCTTGACCTACTCCACACCTGGTGCAGTCCCCAGCGGTGTAACCAACGCGGTCTTCGATTCTGCGGTTTGTAATCCGTCGCATACCCCATTCCGCCAACTTGAATCGATTTCGGAAACTGCAACCAGCAATGGTGATGCGACGACGGCAGTAGCGTTACCCGTTGTCACCTTCAGCTATGCTGGCGCTACCATTAGTCGCACGGCGTTATCTTCTATAACGCCCGTGAATGGCGGTAGTTTTTCGCATGGTTACCGTTACAACGTCCAAGCAAGTCGATGGCCCACTGTCGACCGTATGCTCTTGGACTTTGATGGCGACAGTCGACCCGACCAACTAGAAATCGACGCCGCTGGCGGCAATGATTGTAAAGTCAAATGGTGGCGCAACACCACCAGCGGTTGGGTTGCAAGGCCATCGCTAACCCTGCCACGGTTGCCGTGGACCAGTGCGACAAAGTCGGCATCGGAGCGCTGCTCCCTCAACGGACAATTGACCTATGTCGATAATGGTGCGGCGGATCTGTCTTGTTACGGTGCCCGTCAAAAAACTGGGACGAACTTAGCCTATCGCTGGATGGACATGGACGGCGATGCCTTGCCTGACTTGGTCACAGCGATTCATTACGATGCAGATCAATACAATCCTGAAATTGGCGCATTCCCTTTGCTACCAGTGCCCAACTGCGGCGCACTGCCGGCCCCATCGCAATGTATCGCCTATCCCGCAACGGCGATCGGCCCTGGTGAAGGTGAAATTTGTGATGGTGGCTGCAACTTAAACTACGCAGCGTACAAGCAAGCCGAAATATCCGGACTCGCACGAGCCGGTTACTGCCCTAAGCACAATGGCCAAGTATCCAAACAATGTGGTGATGGCTTGACGTCGTCAACCAAAACGTGCGGGCGGGATGTGTTTGCCGCAAATTGTGGTGCGTTGGGTATTTACACTGATTGTGTGTATACAGACTCCCCAGATCCTAATCCGCCGCGAAACTGCGACCGACCATCCAAACCGTACGCAAAATGCGGCGGTTATCCTTGGTGGATCTATAAAAATTTAGGAAACGGCCAATTAGCCGGCACTGCCGTTGTGAAGATTCAGCCGCAACCACTTGAGAGCGACGGCGCTGATTCAACGTTGGTTGGCCAGCCCACTTCGATGGGGTCGGGCATAGTCGATATCGACGGGGATGGCTACGCTGATATGATCGGTGCTTCTGCTGCTGACGCATCGACACATTCCTATCTCGCTCCCGCCAATAACCGTACGAAAGCTGAAGTTACTGCGGTGCAACCCCCGTATTGGCAAGTGTTGCCTAACGATGGCACGGGTTTGTTCTCTTCTGCTCGCCCCGCTCGAGCTCCACATCTTTTTGAAACAATACGCAATGCCGAGTTAAATCGTAGCTCGTACGAAACGTTGGGTGGCAACGAGCTTTCGCAAACCGCCTTACTGCGTGATTTGAACGGTGATGGGTTACCTGACTACCTCGCGGTAGTTAGCGCATGGAACCAACAGCCCACGACCGTGGGTCCATTGATGGCCGGTTTTAATGACGGTATAAGAATTGTTCACGATCTGGGTTCCACCATGGTGGGGAATCTACCGAGTATCGGGCGCGCCCACATCAACGTCACCGCGTACCAACCGGGCAACACCGTCATCGAACCATGGCTCATCACGGGCTCGCGAGACCTATGGAGTCGGCTGGTAGATACCGATGCGGATGGTCGCGATGACTTAGTCATTCGCAATGCTGCCAACGATACATATCTGTCCTACTTCAATCTTGGGGGTGTGTTTACGTCACAAGGTGCGCTGATGCCGGTGGCCGCGCGCAATCGCGTTTCGACGACCACGGCAGGCACAATAACCAGCGTCAGCAACGCCACTGTTGAGATGTCGACGTGGAGTACACGTAGCGACTTCATCGATCTCGATGGTGACGGCATCTCGGAAGACGTCGACCTTGATACTAGCGACAAAGTTAAAAACCACGTCGCGGCTGGTCACCCGCCGCGTGTGCTGTATCAAATCAACAACGGCCGCGGTGCCACCACCACGGTGACGTACGCGTCGGTTAGCAACGTGATGAACCAAGATGTTACCAACGGCTATCGCATGCCGCACGCGATGTGGGTGGTGACCAACCTCAGCACGGCGGATGTGTTTGCAGGCACGACGACGGCGAGCGCTACGACGTATAAAGATCCGGTCTTTACTCAAGATCCGCCTAATCCGGTGTATCCCGCCGACCGTGGCAAATGGAACTTTCGCGGCTTTCGCGGAGTCACGACCATCAGCCCAACCAACGCGAAAACGTTGCAAAAATATGAGTACGGGGCGGCGGGCGATTTGTTGTCGCCGGATTGGTCGGGCCGGTTGGTCGAGACCCAAGTCATCCCAGCTGAAGCGCCAACTAATGTGCGCTCGATTTCACGCACCAAGTATGAAGCGCGCACCTCGTTTGGAGCAGCCATCACCACGTATCACGCGACGGAAGAACGCAAATACACATGCGCCGATGGTCAAATACCGAGCGCTTGCATCGCTACGCCAGCCGGCTTTAGCCGCACCGCAAGCACGTTAACCGCGTTTCCGTCGGCTGGGGCGCCCGAGATGTGGGCCGCCACGACTTCCACCATCCAAGGCGCGGCCTCGCTTGGCAATTCTTCCTTCGTCGACGGTGATCGGCAAACCGCCAGCGCGTTTACCTATATCTCCAACAGCACCACCTATCGCATGCGTGCAACCGCCAGTGTTTCGTCGATCAAAGTAGCCGGTACGTTGGTGCCATTCACAAAATCGGAAACTGATTGGGATACCGCGC
>JAYWHS010000431.1:0-14343 GCA_043777635.1 Kofleriaceae bacterium
GCTTTGAGTTGTTCAAACAGGAAATCATTGTCATCGGTATTGGCTGGGTAGCCGGCAAATTGTTTGTCGACTTTGACTTGCGACGGATAACGCGACGCCAAAAACGATGGCACCGAGCGCGGGGTGTTGGGCGCTTGAGCGTAGGCGTGGCTAAAGCTGACGGCTTGCGCTGCAAACGCATCGAGATTGGGCGTCAGCGATTTGCCATCGCGTACATAACCAGCGCTGCCCAACCGGTCGTAGCGCAAGGTATCAACAAACACGATCAGCACATTTTGCACACCGGGTAGGCCACCAGCCGCAGGCGTTGGACCGGCCGCATCTTGGCCGGGCTTCATGCTAACCACGGGCTGGGTTTTGTCACCGTCGAGGATTTGGCCATCACCACCGACGCAGTTGTCATCAGTACCGTTGCCAGGAATTTCTTTGGCATTGGGATGAACTGCTGCGTTGTGGTCGTTACAATCCGGGCCGGCCCAAAATGCTGAATAGCCATCGTGGTCACGGTCGATAAGTTTGCGCAGCAGGTTCACGGCTTTGGTGCCAATGAGTGTTTTGTCGGTGATGTCGGCAATGGTTGGCGCCGGCGGCGTGCGTAGCAGTACCAACCCGACCAGCACCACGGCCACGGCGGCGGCGATCACGGCGGGCAGCGGACCGGCCGGCAATTTTTGGGTGAGCTTGCGGGCAGGGCCGCTGGCGATCGCACCAAGTATCAATGCCAGCAGCGGTAACGCCGCAGGTGCAAGCAACGAACCCAGGTTCAAAATACGCCAGTCGAGTTTGGTGAACACAAAAAATAGCGTGGCGGCAAGCACGGCGAGGCCACCACCGACGAGCACCACCACTAACCGTGGAATGCCGCCGAGCCGAGGCACTGCAACCACAATGCGTCGCATCACTCGGTAGACTGGCAACGCGGCAATCGCCAGCACCGCCAACGCCACAACAACCACCACACCAAGCAGTAGCCCGCCAACATCTTTGCGCTCGCGATTGCCGACCAGGTCGACCGACAATTTTGCGATCGTGAGCACCAGCGGTGGCACCATCACCACTGCGGCAAGCACCACAGCGGTAGCGCTGCGGTCGGTATCGGTATTGTCGCGCAACGCAGCCAAGCCTCGGCGCATAAAGCCGGTGCCCCAGGTTGCGTTACCTGCGCCCAGCACGACCGCCAAGCCCAAGCCGACAAACAAACCCAGCATCGACCACATGCCCAACAGCGGCAGTGCGACGGCCGCGCCAGCACCACTCGTCACTGAGCGTACAATGTCAAAAAGCGCTAGCAGGGTGCTAGCGCCTAGGGCCACAGCAAGGCCGGTGCGGAGGCCGTCTTTATAAGGAGTTGCGGACGGAGTTTCTGAGTGAACCATGCGGGGCTTGCATTACCACGTCTTGGCGGTCACGCGCGCGGCCAGCCGGTCGTGGAAGGGCGGGGGATCAGATTGGTTGCAGCGCAAACGTCACTTTGACTCGGGCGCTATCGCCAGTCAGCGTCACTGAGACTTCGCGGCGCCAACCGGTTTCGAATTTAACGTCGATGGTTTCGTTGCCGATTTCGTCGTCTGGATTGAGGAAGCCATCGCGGTCGGTGAGGTGGATCTTGAACTTGATGGATTCGCCATTTTTTGGTGACACTTGAATGACATCTTCCGCGATGAAGGTGCCTTGTGGAAAAGTTTCGCCGTTGCGAATTACGATTGCGTTGTCGCTGTTCTTGCTGAGCAGCGTCGACGAGGTTTCGCCAATCGCGGTGGCGGTGCCGTACAGCTCCAGGTTGTCGCCTTCATCGCCGCCGTCATCTTCGACGGTGATGCTCTTGAGCGTAACTTTGACTTTTTGGCTAACCCGATTGCACTCCTTCATTTCGTAGTCGCTGGTGAACGACATCCGCGCTGGCGAGTTGTCTTTGAGGTAGCTCAGCTTGTACGAGATGGGAGCACCTGGTGATTCGGCTGAGTAGTCGCCGCCTTCTTTGAGAAAGGTAATCAAGGCATCGTAGCTATCAATGGTGCGGGCCGCCGCAGCACCACCGCCGCCCAAGATGTAGGCCGTGATTTTGCTCTTGCTTAGAATATCTTTGTAGCTCACCGACACTTGGCCGCTGACGTCGACGCCACCGGAGTACGCAAAATCGAGTGCCGATTGCATCTCTTCGGCTGAGTAGTCAGATTCAAAGGTAAACACCACCATGCGGCCGTAGGTGATCGACGACACATAGACCGGTGGGGTGGTTTCGTTCATCTTGGCAGCGACATCAGCCAAGCTTACCGTCGACGCAAGCAATGAACTTGGTTGCTCTGGCGCGTCGAGGTCAACGGTGTAATAGGCCTGGGTGTAGCGCACCAAATAACGGCTGCGGACGTTTTTGTTGCTGAAGTTAAAGCTGGCTTTGACACTGCCGGTAACCCAGCCAACGTCGACGCCCAAGGCCAAACCCAATTGTTTCTCGGTATGGACTTGTTCGATTTCGGAGTAGATGTTGGCTGCGGTGGCACCGGTGATCTCGGTGGTTAAAATCCCTGAGACGGCTTCGCGATAGGTCGCCAGCGACGGAGCCGCAACCACCGCGCTCTTTTTGCCAGCGAGGTTTTCTAAGCTCACCGAAATGGTGGCAGGTGCACGGTCGAGGACCATTTGTGAAAATAAACCGGTGTAGACCGAGTCGCCAGCGACCAAGGCGCCAGGCCACAGCGATTCAGAGTTTGCTGCGTAGGCTACGATGCGATCGTATTGCCGGGTTTCACGCAGATTTTGGGTGGTGCATTGATAGTCGCCTTCTTTGGTTGGCGTTGAAGCCGCGCCTTGATCAACTTGCGCGGCTTGCACGGGCAGATACGGCAAGGACTTAATGTACTCATCAATCGCCGAACTCTCAGGTGCCGAGATTTCGGTCGAGCAGGCAACCAACGAAATCAAAGCAGCTGCAAAAAGTGATGAAGGAGTACGCATATCCCAGGTAGTAGCAAAATGATGGCCAAGCCTGGTCGCCCCGCAGCGATCTCGAAAGATGTTGTAACAGTTGATAATTAAAGGTCTATGCAAGCTGAGCTTGGTTCATTTTGGGGAGTGAAGCCGGGGCCAGCTGATCACCGGCTACTGCCGTTGCCATGCCACCTGGGCATCTTGACCGCACAGAACTACTAGTTTGGCGGAGTTGCTAGGAGTCTGGTGTTAAACGAGTGAGGAAGTCCAGCTGCAAGGCGGAGTGCGAACCGGACCGCAGCATACTCGTGTATGTGAGGAGCGGAAGCGCAAGCGACAACGCCGCAGATGGGCTCCGCAACCGTTTAACACCAGACTCCCAGTGGTCGCGTCGGTGCTGGTTAGCTGCGGCTGGCAAGCAGCGCATCGAGCTGCGAGCGCGAAAGATCCAAGTCCCATGCGCCCAACGCTTGGCAGCTCAGGGCCGCGGTGGCAGCGGCTACTTCAACGCAGCGGGCAAACGGTAGTCCGCTGAGCAATGCTGCGGTGAAGCCGCCATGAAACACCGCGCCAGCGCCGTAGCTATCGAGGACCTCAGCCGGGAACGCAGCGCATTCGACCAAGCGGTCGTCATGCCGGCCAATGGCACCGCGTTCACCGACGGTGATAATCACCGTCCGTGGCCCCATCGCCATCAATTCTTCGATGGCGTCGGGCAACTCACCGCGTGGCGAGAGTTCGCCTGCAATGCGCTCCGACGCAATAATTACGTCGGACACCGCGATGATTTCGCCGATGCCATCGCGCATTTCGGCGATGTGCGAAATGACGGGAATGTTGCTGGCACGGGCCGCGTCGGCCACGGCTACCGCCAAGGCTGGCAGTGAGCCGTCGAGCAATACGGCGCTGGCACCGGCAATCAACTTCTGGACAGCCGAAAACTCGCGCTGGTTGACGAGGTCCTGGCCGTTGTTGGGTGGCCTAAATATCTGTCGCGACCAACCGTCGGCGGCGACCAGTGAAACCGTGGTTGCGGTGACGCCCTGCGCGACCAAGTGAGGCGTCGCGATGCCGGCATTTTGCACAAGATCGCGGGCCAGCGCCCCCAACGCGTCGGCCCCTCGGGTGCCGATGAACTCGGTTTGGCAGCCTAACAGCGCCAATGTTCGAAGGGTTACCGCAATGCCGCTAGCTACCGAGGCTTGCAGTGCTGCGACGTTAGTTTGATTTGACCCAAACGGCAGGTGAGTGGATAGAGTCGAGATCGCGACACCTAAGCTGCCTACTCCGACCAGTTTAGGAACTACCACTGTGCCGGCAGTGTAGGGCAAAACCACGCAAAACATTGTACTTGCGCATATCTTTCGCGATTGGTAGGCAACCCTTGGTGCCCCGCTCCGGTCTTACTCCTACGCCCAGTGAACCAACGCCAGGCGGCCCCGAGGACCCTTTGTCGACGACCCTTGTAACCATAGCGGAACCTAAGTTGCGCCAACCAAGTTCGCTGGCCGACGATGCCATGTTGATAGCTGCGTGTCGGCGCGGCGAAGCCAAAGCCATGGAGCTGCTCTACCACCAGCATAAACGCCGGGTATTTGGCATTACTCAACGCATCGTTGGTGTCGGTGACGCCGAAGAGGTGGTGCAAGAAACCTTTGTTCGGGTATTTCGTTCGCTGCACGCTTTCCGTGGCGATGCCCAACTCAGCACATGGATGTACCGGTTAGCGGTTAACTGTGCGTTGACCTATGTAACCAAACGCAATCGCCGCCGCGAGGTGGGCGATGATTCGCTTGCGACCATCGAAGCGCCGCAAGTGGCGCAGCGCGATCCTCGGTTGGCCACGCGCATCGAAGCCGCGTTGGCTACGCTGCCGCCAGGCTATCGTGCGATTTTAGTGCTGCACGACGTTGAAGGGCTGTCGCACGAAGAATGCGCGACGATTCTCGATTGCCAAATCGGAACGTGCAAATCGCAATTGCACAAAGCGCGCGCTAAAATGCGTGAGTTGTTGGCACCTTCGGAATTTGAGGTGAGCCCATGACGTGTCGCGATTGTGTGCAACAACTCACCAGTTATCTCGACGGTGATGTGGCCGACGATCGTGGTGCCATACTCCGTGGCCATCTCCGTAGCTGCGTTGATTGTCAGCGTGTCGCGAATCACGAAGCGCTCATTCGTGATGGGCTGCGGGCCTTGCCCAGCGCCGATCCGCCTGCGCATTTATGGGCCGCGATCGCTGCGCGTGTTGCGCAACAAGAAGTCGCGTTGGCGAAGCAGTCTCGATGGCAGCACTTGATCCATCGCTTGCGCAGTTGGGCGCATGCGGCACTCGGCGCGTTAGCATTTCCCCAGCTTGGTCGGGTTGGGCGGATCAGCGTCGGGGTAACGGCCGCCGTTGCCGCCAGCGCCCTGCTGTGGTGGAAGGTCGGGCAGCCCGCAACACCTGTGGCACAGCCGTCCCTGGTCATGCCAGTGCCCACCCTGGCCAGCGCGGGCGTCACACCAGGCGACAAGACACCGCCGGTGGTCGCGATTGAGCGCAACGAGGTTGTACTTGTGCCGCAAGGCTTGGCGTTGACCAACGACGTGTCGGCCGAATTGCAAGCCGAACAACGGTCGATGGATGCCAGCTATATGGTTGCAGTGGCGGAGCTGCAAACTGATGCTGCACGGGTCGCCACTGGCTGGGGCCCAGCGGCGCGTCACACGTTTGAACAACGCAATCAGCAACTCGGAGCCGCAGTTACGGCAGCCAAAGACCCACGCGGTCGCGCCCGCGCGTATCAAGCGCAGTTGCGTTTTTTGCAGAGCGCTGCAATTGACCAAGTTGCAACCATTGCAGGTGATCGATGAAGCGCAGCTATCATACTGCGGCGTCGGCGAGCGCTGTGGTGTTGGGGTTGCTTGGCCAACCGTTGTCGGCTGCTGCGGACGTTCCGACGCGCCGGCCAGCCGACGGTACAAAAATTCGCAAACCCAAACCATCAAGCGCCGCGGCAAGCCACAAACCCCAGGCCGCGACTACGCAGCGTTCGACGACGGCTACCGGCGCTCGCGAACATACTCATTTGGAACTAGCACCGACGGGCGCTGGGTTTACCCAGCTGATCGCGGACAATCAGCTCGGTGATTTGCGGATCGTTGGTTACGACGGCACGGCGTTGATCATCGATACCGAAAAACAGGCACCCGACGCTGAATCGCTGGATCGTTTGCGCGTGACGTTGATTCCCAATCCTGACGGCACGGTGCGGTTGGTGACGGTGGCCGATACGTCGCGGGAATCCCGCCGAGTGGGCAAATCTGAGCTGCGTTTGGATCTAACGATCAAAGTCCCGCGTACCGTGCGCCTCGAAGCAAGTGTCGGTGCGGGCACCTTGGTTGCTGAAAATTTGGATGCCGGCGCGCAACTTGATGCGGTGAGCGGCACAATTACGGCAAAAAACGTCGCTGGTGGATTAACCGCCAGTACGATCAGCGGTGCCCAAACCTTCACAACGGTATTTGGCACGCTTGATAGCTCAGCGGTAACGGCCAACGTTGCCATCGACTCCATCGTCGGGCCTTCGTTGGTAACGTCGGTGCATCGCGGTGCAATATCGGCACGTCGAGTGCGCAGCCAGCGTATCGGGTTAACATCGACCGAAGGCGCCATTTCGTTGGAAGCGGAGTCCATGGCCGGCAGCGTGATTGATGTCCGCAGTCTGCGTGGTGATGTCAACGTAACGATTCGACGACGCGGCGCGCTGCGCGTTGTCGCGATGGCTGAAGCAATGACATTGCCAAAAGGTACGGTCAACGAAACCGATAGCAATGGCGTCCGTCATTTGTTGTTAGGCACTGCGCCGACCAGCGAGACCGCAGTATTGACCTTGCAGTCGCGCTACGGTGCGGTGAAACTCGTGGCGATACAGTAGGCGCAGCAACGGTTGACCGCGAGCCTTGACCCCGCGCTGCCTTGCCCACACTATGTAGGCGTGAGTGATGCTCCAGAACCGATACGCGAATTCTCTGAGCAAGCGGTGGCGTATGTCCGTCGCGCGGTCGGCATTGCCCTTGAATACGATAGCGATACATTGCCATTGCTCGATCACTACTTACGCAATGTGCCGCCAGATCAAGCGGCAACCCTGAATTTGGTGATCGCTACGGCGGGTGCGTATTTTGGTGAAGTGGTCCGTCGCCGCTTGGGTGGGCGCTGGGAACTTGGCGAAGACGGCAAGAGTTGGCGTTTGTGGTTGACCACCGGCCTTAATTTTTCGCCAGCTGGGTTTGTTGCTGCGGCGGTGGCCCAGGCCGACCTGGAAGATTTGGAATCCGAGTTTGATGCGCCCGAACGCATGCGGCCGCATATCGAAGAAGCGTTGGCGCGTATGAGCGATGTGTCGTTTCAAGACTATTACTCGCTATGTGGTCGGCTCGATACATTGGAGCACGTCCATGAAGTATTGGTTGCAGTCGCCGCAAAACTACTAGGCGAGCAGGATCCTAGCGCGGCGGACGACGGCGCCGACGAAGAAGCGGAAGGCGTTGACCCGGTTGACGTCGCAGCTGCCGACGGTGCTGCGAATGCTGAGGGGCCCGCTGATACCGCTGGCGCTAGCCGCTCGGCTGGTCCCGGCGATGCTGGTCCAGCCACCGATCATCTAAATTAGCGTTCGCGGCCAAGCTGCCGCCCAGCCGGCTTACGCCGAACGCCAACGCTGCAAAGTTGTTCGACCGGGTGTTTACCAGCGAATGCCGCGATTGTTGGCTTTACCTGCCGCAGTGACGGCGGTATGTCTTTGCAATGATGAGGCAAACAGCGAGGACACCCTCGCAGCACTCCTATCGCGGTGTGTTAGCGAAAACACGGACCACGACATCGCTAATCGCGACTGCACAAGGGCTGATGCCGGTGACCGTCTACGAATCGATCGATGCAGTCGCTGACGCCGATGTCGCCGCGCGATTTTTAGCCAACTCCGACGTCTTCAACACGGTGATGGTTGGTGCAGAGGTTTGTGCGCTAGCCCAGCCGGTGGTGTATCACGATAGCGCCGCCGAACTGCTAGCGCTGGTGTTACCCGCATCGCTGCGTCATCGGGAAATGTTGGAACGGGTGGCCTTGCTGCAGCGCCTGGCGGCCGAAACGACGGCGATGCCGACGTACATCCGCGATTTCGTCGTGGTGATTGGCAGCGATGGCTTGCGTCGGCATCTCGAAGGCCTCGCCGAAAAAGTACGAAGTGAACAACTCGCGGCTGAACGTGAAAAACACGCTGCCACCGAAGTGCTCGCATTGACCCAGCGCTGCGAGCAAGCTGTGCTCGATGCGCAGCGAACGCGTGCAACCCTGGAGCTGCGCATCGGTGATATCAGCCAACTTGAACTCAAGATTGTGGCATTGACGGCCAGCCTTGATTCACAACGCGCGCGAACCATCGAAAGTGCGCCGAGCCCAGCCGCGATCACGGGCGCGATTGAAAGCGCACCGCTAGCGCCGCCGCCACTGCACGAAATTCCCGTAACAACCGGGCGTGGCCCATCGACGGGCGTTGATTCCAAACCGATTCGCGCGCTGGCTGCCTTGCATCAAGCGCAGCCGTCGTCGCTGCCGCTCGATACCCACGACGTCGATATTGCGCCGGTGGCAATCGACCCGGCTGAAGCTTGGCTGCGCGCTGCTCTTGAGCGCAAAGCGGACCGTTTTTTTGCGAGCACGGCCAACGAAACAATGCCAGTCCGGCTAGCATTGGCACTGGCGTCGAACTCGCCGGTTTGCAAGGCTGAATTTGATGTCCGCGTGGTGATGCCGCGGGTCGAAGGGTATCCGCTTATCGTGCTGACCCTCGGTGATGGTGGCGCCGGCCTACGCGCCTTGTTCACGTTCGATATCGGCAACGAACTCGACGCCGCAATCGTGCAGCGTTGGGGTACCGAGTTTGGATTTCGTTTGGCTGTGATTCATCGCGCAGCCGACGGTAAAGAAGTAGTGGCCCGCCTCTGTGATGTCAAAGCGGCGCTGGCCGAAAACCTTGGCTACATGCTGCGCGCGGCTCGCGAGGAGCTCGCTGCATTGCCGAGCGCCAAACGTGCGGCCGGAGCGCACAAAGCGCGGCAAACTATCTTGGCTGAAGGCTTTGATGTGATGGGCTACCAGCACCCCGAGTTCGGCGAATTTCGCGAAGACAAACTGCGCAGTTTGCAAACCGCCAGCAGTGTGCGTCGAGCATTGGCAATTGCGCGGCGCTTTGCCAAGCCAAGTCGGGAAGACTACTTAGTTTGCACGCGTGGCTATCCCTTGGCGCAGTGGCGAGGCTTACGGCGGGACCTGCTGGGCGCCGCTGTGCAATCCGGCTTATGGATGGGGCCAGAGTTGGCGCAGACCGCAGTTTCTGAAGGCTTGGCTCGGTCGCGTCGAGATCTCGTGGTGCGGTTAGACGCTGGGTTTGCGATTTTGCGCAAAAGCCTCGAAACCTTCGATCTCGATGACGAAGCCGCTGCTGATAACCTTGAGGCATTGGGCGAAGAAGCCCAAGCACGCGGGGTAACCCTCAAACGGGCACCGCTTGATTCGGACCCTGAAACCATGCAAGCGGCTGGTTTTATTGAAGGTCGAGCCCCGGCGGTCAACGCTAAATCGCGAAGTTTGGGCGAATTGATCACCTTGCTCGACGATCGGCTTGCGCGGGTTACCGCAGCGATTGAACTTTGTGAGCGTGGCGACGGCCGGGCCGCAGCAGCGGTCATTGCATCGGTGCGCAAGATGAACCGTTCGGAAGCCGTCCGGGTGTTGGGCATGTGTGTGCGTTTTGGTTTGGCGGCTGCGCCGGCGCTGCAAGACGGCCTGGCAAACTCCAAATCGTACCTGCGCCATGGCTGTGCGTTGGCGCTCGCGATGTTGCGTACCGAGGAGGGCACCAGCGCAGTTATTGACCTGTTGCTTAGCGAGCCAACCGAAATCTGGCGCGAAATCGCACGCGCCATCGGCCAAATGGGCACCGGGGCACTCACCCCGCTAGCCCAGAAAATCGGCGCCTTGGGCGATCAAGTCAACGCCAGCGCCCGTGAGCGGTCGGCCTGGGCCATGGCGCATATCGCAGTGCGAGGTGGCAAAGCGGCCTTGACGACCATGGCCGCAGGGCAAAGTGTCGTTGCACCCGTGGCGGCGCGCGCGCTTGAGTTATTGCCGATGGCAGCGCGCGACCAAGTGCGCATAGCACCGGATGCGACCGGTTCAGCGCCAGGCCGCGAGGTCACGGTAAATCGAGCATTTTCTCGACGATTCTTTGAATCTTTAGATGTTGCAACTCCCGCAGCTCAGCCGGCCGTAGTCGATCTGGACGCGGCCGGCGTGCTCGAATCGTTAGCTGATGAAGACGTGATCCATGACGGCGATTTGCTCGACGACGAAGATGCCATGGAAATATCCGATGCTGATTTGCTCTCGCCCTAGGAAAATAGGGTAAGATTACCCGAGGGCAAGCAGTACATGCGTATTGGAATTTTCTCGGACGTGCACGCAAACATCGAAGCGATGTCAGCGGTTATGACTGCGTTCGCAACCGAGCGAATCGATAAATACGTTTGCATCGGCGACGTCGTCGGTTACGGCGCTTCGCCCAATGAGTGTTGCGATTTGATTCGCAAAGCCACTGCGTTCACGATCTTAGGCAATCACGACGCCGCAGTCGGTGGGCGGATGGATTATTCCTACTACTACGATGCAGCCCGCCAGGCGTTAGATCTACATTCCCGGCAATTGAGCGCTGAAAATATGGCGTGGCTTACTTCGCTGCCATACGAAGTGCGCGACGGAGATGTCACTTTCTGCCACGGCTCGCCGCTCAATCTCGAAGAATTTGAATACATTTTCTCACTTGAACAGGCTGCAAAATGCCTCGACATTTGGGACGATTTGGCCAGCGTCACGTTCATTGGTCACTCGCACTTATGCAAATCATTTGCGCTTACGCGCACCGATGTTTTTGAAGTTGTCGCCAACAAGTTTGCGATCCGGCCCGACCATCGGTACATCATCAGCGTCGGCTCGGTAGGCCAGCCGCGCGATTACGACCCGCGCGCCAGCTACACAATTTACGACACCACCGAAAAGGTTTTCGAGTTCAAGCGCGTGGCCTATGACGTCGAAGCGGCAGCGAACAAGATCTTTGCGACGGAACTGGAACGCAATTTTGGTCATCGCCTGTTCCACGGCGTGTAGCCTGCGGTGCTCGCGTCGAGTGGCTACCTAGCCCTGGTCATTCGCGATAGCGGTTGGCAACGGCGCACTACCTTCGACGGCGTCGACGGAGTCATTGGCGTGGCGGGCTTTTTTGAGGTCTTTAAAAGACACCCAGGGGCTGGCAATCGCCAGCGCGCCGGTCACGGTGTACCAGATGACTTGCAGAATATGATGGGCGATCGCAAAAGCCAGCGCGGTGGCGTGATGGCTGCCGCCTTTCATGACGCTGGCACCTAGGTAAATTTGCAGCCCCATCATGGTGAACACTTGAAATTGCCCAACCAGGCCAGGTGCATTGGGCAACGAAATACCGACGGCAACCAAGCCCATGGTCGCGAACGCACCGGTGATCGATAGGTCGAGATGGAAGGCCCGCGCTAAGACCCACAGACTCACGCCGTTGGCGCTCCAATACAGCACGCTCCACGCCGTGAAAATGGAGAGATGTTTTGCGTCCTTGAGCGCAGCGCAACCTCGGATCAGCTCAAGCAATTTGGTTTCGATGATGGCGGCAATGCGTGGCGCGAAATGTGGCAACAACGACAATTTTAGAAAAAACGTTACGGTTGGTTGCGGCTTGCGCAGCGCCAAAATCAAAAATACCAACGCTGCGGAAAAGATGCCGAGCGCGGTGTAGGCGGTTGGCATCATCCAGCCTGGAGCGTTGGGGCCACGCAAGGAAAAGAACGCACCGAACACAAACAGGGACACCATCATACCGTCGACGATGCGTTCAACTGCAACCGTGCCGAGCGCTTCAGCGGTGCTGATTTTGCCACGACCGCGCAATAATCCTGGTCGCACAAATTCACCGAGGCGAGCCGGCAGCGCCAAGATGGCGAGAAACCCGACCGATGAGATCGCCAGCAGCGGCCCGGCCCCGAGTTTAATGCCGACCGGCGCAAGCAGATTGTTCCAGCGCCACGATCGCGCGAAGTGCACCACCAACATCAGGCTGAGATACAGCGCGAGATCAGGCGCGAACTCACTCCAGCGTAAAGCGTCAACCGCAAGGCTGAGCTGGGCGCGCTCTGGCGCCGCCGGCCACACCAAATACAGACACAGCCCCAGCATGACAGTGGAAAGTGCCAAGTTGATGAACAGCTTCATGGTGATTAACGCAACAAATCTGGCAAATGGCCAGCCAGGATTGCCAACGGGGCATCGCGAAAAGCGGTTTCAGCGACGCCTGACCGCGTATGTTTGCGCAACCACGAAAAGCCCTCGGCGGCCCGGCTGACGTCCTCCGCGCTGTGCGCGTCGGTGGCGACCGCGTGAAACAGGCCGGTCTCGACCATTCGGCGCGCGGCTTTGGCTTCGTGTTTGCCATGAAAACCCGCCAGTGCCGGTAGATCCAACACGAACGCACATTGGCTGGCCAAGCGCTGGGCCAGCTCGGTATCAGCCCACAAGGCTTGATAGCGCTCGGGGTGGGCCAACACCGGTAGGCGTTTAGCCATGCGTAGCTTAAATAACGCTTGTTCGAGCCCGACGGGCAGCCCGTGGCTTAACGGCAGCTCAAATAAAAAGGCAGAGCTATCGGCGTAACTAGGGATCGTTCCGTCGTGCAGGCGACCGAAAAACACGTCGTCCCACATATTTTCGGCGCCCAGCCGCAAGGTGGGATGGTGCGGCTGCCGTAAAGCGTGGACGGCGGCCAGGCTTACCTGGATTTGGTCGGCTGAGGGCAGGTATTGATTGGCCTTTTGATGTGGCGTAACGCATGAATCGGTAACGCCGAATCGGGCAAGGGCGTCGAGCATGGCAGTGGAATCAGCAGCTTTTTGAGCGCCGTCGTCAATGCCAAACAGGATATGGCTATGTAGGTCCACGAAACCCACGGACCAGCTACGTAGCCCAGGTTGGGCCAAGGCACAACGGATACCGTGTGCTACCCGGCGGATCCTCGTTGCAGCGCAGGATCGTGCGTGATAAAGATCAAGGAGCTCGCTGGCGTGGCAAGGACGCGGGCAAAAAGGACGTATGGCTCAACCGGAAAAACGCGAAAACTCAGTTCTATTTTCGTTGCGTGAACTTCGCCAAATCGAAGAATCCCGTGTCAGTGAAGAAGAAAACGCAGTTCGCAATGCAGAAGCAGCGAAGTTGCGTGCCAAACAAGACGAAGAGCGGCGAGTTATCGATGTTGCGGAATCCAAAGCCCGCGCCATTGCCGACGAGCAGCGCCGGATCAAAGAACTCGAATTAGCTCGCGAGCACGAGTCGCGGTTGAAACTTGAAGCTACCGAAGCTGGCGAACGCGCTCGGCACCAAGCCGCACTTGAGCAAGATCGTTTGCAACAAGAAATGGCGCTGCGCCGCGCTGAAGTCGCCAAAAAGCGCCCGACCTGGATGATCGGCGTGATGGTAACGGCAGTTATCGGGTTGGCGGGTGGTGTAGCCTTCGCTATTCACAAAGCTGGCAAGTCTGACCAAGACAACGCTGCTCGCGCCGTCGCTGAACAGCGCGCTGCTGAAGCAGAAAAAGCCGCGAAAGAAGCCGAAGACACGGTTAACAAACTGCAACGTGACCTCGAAGACCTCAACATTCGCGTCGGTGCTGCCGTCGACGGTGTTGTGGCTGCACAAAACGATGCCGACCGAGCCGGTGCCAAATCCAAACTCGAAGCCTTGCGTCGTGAGCAAGCAGAGCAACAAAGCCGCATCGCTGCCGCCAAAGCCGCAGCCGAACGGGCCAAGCGTTTGGGTGGTCTGAAGATCGACAAGCGCTGCTTAGACAACCCGTTGGCTAAGGGCTGCTAAGCACTGGGTTGGATTACGACGTTGAGCAAGGCATCGGCGACGGTGCCTTTTTTCGTTTCGGTATGGTGCAACCGGCAACGATGATGAGTTGTCTGCTCAGGATGCATTGGTTGTTATGGGTGTGGCTAATGAGTGTGGTGATCGGGCCCCGCTTCCCTGCGTTCGCTGGTTCGCTCCATACTGGGCCAGCGCAGTCGTGGCGGGCTATGCTGCCAGCGTCGCGTTCACCTGTTTCATTGCGAACCTCCGCAGCGCCACGGCGACGGCGTGCGCCGAGCAAAGCTGCCAGCATCGTTGTACCGGCGGTGTTGTGTCGTGACGTTGATGAGCCTGCACCGACGCATCGTCGTCGTGCCAACAACCGGAACCAAGCCTGTTCTATCAGCGAATGCTGCCTCCATCATCCGCTCGATGCCGGCTGCGAT
>JAYWHS010000432.1:0-3984 GCA_043777635.1 Kofleriaceae bacterium
CGGCGCTTGTCGCAAAATATCTGGCTCTACTTATGCGACTTGCGAGCGATAGCGCAGTTACTAATCGAACCCGTAAAATAAGGACCCAAGACTATGCGAACTGCAACGATTGCAACTTTTCTGATGGCCTCGATGGCTATGATTTCTTCCGTTGCGGCTGATGCCGCAAGCGACCGCGTTGCGATTGCCGATGGCCTCAGCAAGTTGAGCGGAACCGCCGGCGCACTCGCGACGACCGCCAAAAAGTCTGAAGACCGCGCGGTACGCAAAAAATTCGCTCCGAAAGCCGAAGAGCTCAGCGATGATCTCGCGAGTTTGGCCAAGCGCGCAGGGAAAGACGTTGCCTTTACCGCGCTTGCTAAAGAAGCCATCGCGATAGGCAAAGATACGTCAGCACTGATCGAACTTGCCGACGAAGCCGAAGACAAAGACGAGCGCAAGGCGCTGCGTTCTCAAGCTTCGTTGATCGACCAAAACTTGGCTAGTCTTCGTAAGCTCATTGATGCCAGCGCAAGCAAAGGTGAAGACAAGCCGGTTGCCGCAAAACGTTTCACCGGTCGCTTCGTCAACACTACCGACAAGTGCGAGTGGATCGATCACGTCATGTTCGTGGTGACCCGCGACGGCGCGCAGGCCTACAAATCCGGGCTGGTGCCGCCGGGCAGCCAACAATCGATCGTTCTTGACGCCGGCGACTACGCGGTATCCATCACCGACAGTGTTGGCACCGTCTACAAATCGGCCACGTTTAAAGTCGGGCGCGAAGGTTGGGTTTGGAACACCGGCTGCTACGAGCGCTAACACACGCGTAGCTTCCGCTGGCAGTGCGTTGAACGCCTCCGGGTAGTAAAGGTTGGTACGTTATTGTTGCGCTGGCAAGCGCACACCGCTAGCGAGGCGACAGTACGTTGCTTGCGATGTTCTTCGCCGTTGCGCTTTGGCAACTAACAACGTAACTCTTGAGCGGGACAATCCTGAATGCCAACATCTCCGCTCGCCATTGCCGCATCTTTAACGGAACTTTGGTCGCCGCGCGTTATCGCGCACGTCGATGGTTCGTACGTCAAGGTAGCCAAAGTACTTGGAGTCCTGGCTTGGCACAGTCACGACAACGAAGATGAACTGTTCATGGTGCTAAAGGGGCAACTACGCATCGAAATGGAAGATCGTCACGTTACGCTGTCGACGGGCGAACTGTTTGTCGTGCCCAAAGGTGTGCGACACAATCCCGTGGCCGAGCAAGAATGTCTGATCATGTTATTTGAAAAAGCGACGACCCAGCATACCGGCGACGCGGTCACCGACAAAACCCGCTCGCTCGTAGAGCAGCTGCGGCCGGTGTGAAGCCAGTCCCGCCAGTCCGCCAGTCCGCCAGTCCGCAAGTCCGCCAGTCCGCCAGTCCGCAAGTCCGCCAGTCCGCCAGTCCGCCAGTCCGCCAGTCCGCAAGTCCGCGCGCCGAGCTTTAACGTCCGATATTCGGACAATATTCGCTGCCAAACTATGGATACGTCTGCGGTGCAATCATGCCCGGCAACAACGGACCAGAATCGAAAGCTAACGTTCGTGCATGGTAGGCAACATCGAGGGTTTCGACTTTGCGACCGGGAAAACGGCTCTCCAAGTACCAAACATATTCGTGCTGAGCGCGTATCGGATTGTACTTGAGCATGGTTTGCCAACGCGGATCGCGCACCAAAGCATCCAGGGCGTTAGCGAAGCGACGATTGATGGTGCGATGTTTAAGCTGTTGCTGTTTGCTCAACGCAAAGGCCGGCAGGTCGCGTGGCGCTAGCGGCGCAGCCACCATATCGACGATAAGTAGCTTGCCGCCGGGGACCAAGACTCGCTTGATCTCATTCATCAACGGATCCCAGTCGAGATAGCGAAACGACAACAGACTGGTAACCACATCCATCGACGCATCTTCGACGGGTAACGTCGGGCCGGTAACGCGATGAAACGCCAAGTTGGGATGGCTGGCGTTGCGTTTGCGCGCCATTTTTAACATCCCTTCAGAAGCATCCACACCGACGCCTCGGGTCAGTCGTGGCGCCATGCGATTGAGTAAGGCACCATTGCCGCAACCAATATCGAGCATGCGCAGCTTGCCGTTTTGGCCGGCGGCTGGGGCAGGCAGATGCGCATCGATCCAGGCAACTTCAGGGGCGCGCACACTGATGTCCGGATATGCTGCATCGTAGAGTTCGGCAACACCGTCGTAGCTTGGATCACCGTCGAGCTCGGCCGGAGTAAAGCGCTTCAACGGCTCGGCTGGCGCAAGGCCAACACGCTTCATCACCGAGCCAACGTAGCCGTGCGATTTTTTGCCGATCATGCCGATGAGGTAGGCATCAGCTTGCGAGTGTTCCGGCGATGCGACGTAACGATCGGGCCGTGCCGAAATCGTGGTGTACCAATGATAGCCCGAGGTCGGCACGTTGAACGACCGAGCGAAAAACGGTGCAAACCAACGGGCACTGCGACAGCAATGAAAAAACGCTTCACCGTCGGAGGCAAACGGCAAACTCAGCTCGCGCCACTCATGCGGCGACAATTGCTCGGGCAAGGCAACGGTGCCGAACATAATGCCGTACATGCCGCTGTGACCGACGAAGTGCAGTTGCGCTAGCTGGCCCGGGCCAATGGCCCCAAGCGACGCTTTAAACTCGCGTTTGGTTTCAATGGCAACGCACCGCACTTCAGCATCGGGAAACTTGGCAGCAGCTTGTTTGGCCAGGGTTTTGGCAACCCGGACAAACTGTGCACCACCGTCGCGATACAGGGTGGTGTAACCAATCCAAATTACGCGGGCCACGGCAACTGACCTTTTACTAGTGCGGGGTCAACTGGCAACCATGCGCCATGGCCTTCACCAACGATCCAAATCTTGCGCTGCTCAGGATCAACCACCCGCATCACGCGTGGCGTTGGAGTGTAGATATGCAACGAGATGCCGCCCCGTGGTGCATACATAATGTGGTAATCGCCTTGCGCTACATCTAACCGCTCGACGTGGCCGGCTTGCATTGTCCGCTTTCCGGACACCTTGGTGCCAGTGGCAAACAGCTGCACAGTTTGCTCGACAAATTCGCCTTCGAGCGCGACCACCAGCCCAGCCGCATCACCATGATCATGAATGGCCGAGACCGCAGCGCTGCGCCAATGCATCAGCAGAATTTCTCCTTGGCTGTCAGCGTGAATCACCGCGCGGGCATACGGTTCGGCCGTTGCAAGCGCAGGTAGTGCGGGCACCCGTGCACGCAGCGGCTCATGCATTGCGGCGATCAGCGCAGCCGCCTCGGCGCTACGACCTGTAGCTACCCAAGCCAACAACTGCGCTAAACCTGGCGTCCATGAATTCATGCCAACCCCATGTGTGTCGCCGTGCAACGCTGGTTGCCACGGTGCTATTCCGCTCATGCCATCGTGTATCATTAATGTGTGCCGCCTGCGTGGATTCCACTTCGATCCGCCGCTCGTGATTTCAGGCACTTACGACTGATCGCCAGCAAATGTTGAAAATTTTTGCGGGTCCTGTCCACCGCTGGGTAGGCTTGCGGCTCTTAGTTTTAGAGTGCAGTCACGAGGTTCGATGATATTTGCGATTGGGATGCCCCGGCCGGCCATTAGTACCGCCCAAACGCGGCTCCTCGAAGAATTGGCGGAGGTGCCGGCCCGCAAAGGCTTTGCGATTGCCAACGACTTATTGCGCAACCGCGCCGAAGCCGAAGAAGCGGTACAAGAAGCGTTGGCCCGGGCGTGTGAGTCGTTGGGTGACCTACGCGATCCGAATGCGGCAACCGCCTGGTTTTTGCGCATCGTAACCACCATGTGCTTACGCACGCTGCGCCGCCGCCGCTTACAACGCGCCCTTTTTGGCAAAGTACCCGTGATGGATGCCGATGCCGACGCCGACAGTAGTACAGCCACCTCGGGCGAAGCGAACCTGCCATCTTCGACGCATGATGTCCCTGCCGATGAATC
>JAYWHS010000433.1:0-3984 GCA_043777635.1 Kofleriaceae bacterium
GCGCTTGGGCCAAATTCGGAGTTGCGCAAACTGTAGCCAGCACCGGCCGTGACGGTGAGTGCATCGCGCTCAACTTCATCGAGGAAATACCGTGCGCGCGCTTGGCCAAAGCCAGCCAAACTATCGCCCCATAGCGCATCGCCAGCTGCGTTCGGCACTGCTTTGATCGCGAGATATTGGGCGCGTGCGCCAATCGCTAACCACCGGGTTAGCCAAATATCGGCGTCAATTGCCACGCCGTGCGCACCACGCAACGCATTGTCACGGTCGGGACTTTCGATGCCAAGGCCAAGCAGCCAGCTCGCGGACACCCCAACCTGGATCGCTGATGGCACGACGGGCGGCCGGCAAAGAATTTCGCGACCGACAACTTGTTGTGGATCATCTAATGTACAGGTCGGCAGTGCGCGTAGTTCGTCGAGGCCAGGCCCGGGCCAGGCGCCGGTGTCGAGCACATCGCCATCTTGGCGAAACACCGGTGGCGCTGCGGGGACTGGCGGCGCGACGGCACCGCTACCCGTGCCATCAGGCGGCGGCGGGACGGATTGTGCTGCAACCAGCGACGCACGCGCCGCAGCTAAGCCAACGAGGATGGTGAACTTCAATCGAAAAGACATGCGGATTTTGACTATAACAGCAACCGCTGTGCCAACCAGTCGAGCGGTGGGCTACGTGTTTGACGTCGGCTACATCACGATTTTGCGCGGCACCGTCAACTTGTAGGCGTTGCGTTAGCGCCACACTCATCGGAGACCAAGGCACAAAGTGCCGAGATCCTCATTTTTTCGGCCACAATGCGCGTCAAGCAATGACGGCCGCCGCGTTTTGTGTAATGTCCCGCCTCATGGCGCAGTCATCGACTTCTAGCGGAATGCATGGCTTGGCCGCGATTCCGGCAGTTCGTAGGCTCATTGAGCTCGCGCTCGATGAGGATCTTGGCCGTGGCGACGTCACATCCCAAGTGACCGTCGGCAACAGTGGTCCTACCGTCATCGCAGATATGAATGCGCGCGGCTCGATCGTGGTGTTTGGCCTGGATATCGCCGTCGCAGTGTTTCACTTAGTTGATCCGCAGATCATCGTCGAACGCCAAGCCAACGATGGCGACCGCGTTGAACGCGGTGCGATTTTGTTAACCGCGACCGGGCCTGCCGCCACCGTGTTGTCGGCGGAACGTACCGCCCTTAATTTTGTGCAACGGCTCAGCGGCGTGGCGACGATGGCGCAACGTTATGCTGCCGCTGTCGCCGGCACCAACGCGCGGGTAGTGGATACCCGCAAGACGACGCCGGGTTTTCGCGTGTTAGAAAAGGCTGCGGTGCTCGCCGGTGGTTGCGGCAATCATCGGTTTGACCTTGGCTCCGGTGTGTTGATCAAAGACAATCACATCGTTGCATGCGGCTCGGTCCGTGCCGCGGTTGAACGCGCTAAAAAACTGGCACCGCATCCGCTGCGCATCGAAGTTGAAGTTACCAACTTGGCCGAACTCGATGAAGCGCTGGGCGCAGGAGCCGAAGTGGTGTTGCTCGACAACATGAGCGTAGCCATGGTTGAAACTGCGACGGCACGCGCTCATGGCAAGCACGTGTTGGTAGAAGTTTCTGGCGGCATCACCCTGGCCACCATCGCCGAGTACGCGCGCACCGGCGCCGATTTTATCTCGGTTGGTGCGCTGACCCACTCAGCACCAAGCGTCGACATCGGCTTGGACTTTCGGCCATCATGAGTTGGCTGGGCAACCCTTGCATCACGCTCGACCAGTGCGTTTCGACCAACGATGAAGCAGCGCGCCTGGCCCGGGCAGGTGCGGTGCATGGCACGATTGTCGTCGCTGATACGCAAACGGGCGGGCGAGGGCGCATGGGTCGCGTGTGGACATCCCCGCCGGGTGGCAACGTGTATTTGTCATGTGTGTTGCGGCCGCCGTTGGCATTGCCGCAGACCCCGGCGTTAGCCTTGGCGATCGGTATCGCGGTGTGCGATGCGATCCGCAGTGTTGGTGCACCGGCCAAGCTCAAATGGCCGAATGATGTATTGCTTGGCGACCACAAAGTTGCTGGGATTTTGTTGGAAGCGCAAAGCCAAGGCAGTCGGCTGGAGTCGCTAATCGTCGGTGTCGGGGTGAATTTGTCGGCGGAGGTGCCGCCGGAACTCGCCACCATTGCGACCACCGTCGCAGCTGCGGTGCCCAGCGCGACCCACCCAACGCTTACCCGAACCGAGTTTTTGCCGGTGTTGTTGGCAGCGCTTGAATTGTGGGTGGACCGCTACGTTGCAGTCGGCTTGAGCGTGGTGGTGGACGCTTGGAATGAACGCATGACGCAGGGCCTGCAAGTCCGCGCTGGTGCTGTAACGGGCACGGCGTTGGGCATCGACAGCGACGGCAATCTGCGCTTACGTGACAGCCTCGGGGTTATTCATACGATTCGTGCCGGTGATGTTGAAATCGTGCGTCGCATCACCACGCCGAATCTTGGCATTGCGGTGGCGGCGGAACCATTGCCCGTCGTGTGCTAGCGTTAGGTATGAATCGTAAAGCATTGCTGGCGCTTGGCGCAGTGGCGGTTGTGGCCGGCGGTGGCGCGCTGATTTGGCAACTTGGCCGGCCAAGTGAAACTCAATCGGTGGTGGTCGTGAAACCGGTGCGTCCACCGGGCCCGACGCCAACGATCGTGCCTGGCCCAGATCGTCCCGGCTCGGCCGCGCAGCCTGCTGGCGCAGAAACCTCGGTGCCTAGTGCGACGGATGACGTGCGCGAAGTTCGGCGCGGTGACATGGTGATTCACGATCATCGTGACAACCCGACAGCAGCCATGGATCCAACGCCTGTCATCCGTACGCCTGGCGGCCGGTTGTTGCCTGCCAATGTTGCCAACGAACTTGCCGCAGTGTTGCGGCCTGGCATCAACGCTTGTACCGAAGCAATTCCAACACAAGCGCGCGGCCCCGCTGCCCGCATTGATGCGCATCTCACGGTGGCGATCAAGGCCGGCAAACTCTCGGTTACCACTGTTGATTCGCCCGTGGTTGGCGATATCAAAGGTGACGCGGCCACTGCTGTGCGTGATTGTTTGAAAAATGCGCTCGCGACCGCGACGATTGCAACCTCAGAGCCTGACATCGTGGACTATCCGATCTCGCTAAGCATGCCGCTGAGCAAGTGATCTTTGTGCTGCAGATTTTGCGCGAAAATTAAAAAGGCCCAAGGCTGCGCGATTTTAGGCGTGCGCCGTGTGCCGGACTGACAGCAACAGCCCAAGATTCTTGTGTGGGCCAAGGCACGTTGCCAGCGTGGCTTCGCCTTGGTAGCGCTCGTGCCGCCTGCGCTCTGAAATCTCACAAACTGACCGCGCAGAATCTGCGCCGAGATTGCCTGCATCGACTCTGACGCGCACGGACTGCGTCGATGTAGTGCAATCCACAGCATTTGACGCACTTCTGAATAGGCACACGACTTGCGATAGAGCCGCGGTATGCAGCAGCGCGAGCAGATCGAGTACGACGACGCGATCGTCCGGAAGTTTATTTTTGCCACGGTGCTTTGGGGCATCGTTGGCATGTTGGTCGGGTTGATACTCGCATTGCAGCTTGCAGTGCCGAAGTTGAATCTAGCGCCGTATTTGACGTTCGGGCGACTTCGGCCGTTGCACACCAATGCGGTGATTTTTGCGTTTGCTGCCAACGCGATTTTTGCAGCGGTCTATTATTCAAGTCAACGGCTGCTCAAAGCGCGGCCGTTATCGGATGTGCTATCGGCCATTCACTTTTGGGGTTGGCAGGCCATCATCGTCGCCGCTGCGCTAACGCTGCCGTTGGGGATTACCCAAGGCAAAGAATACGCTGAACTCGAATGGCCAATCGATATTGCCATTGCGGTTATCTGGGTGACGTTCGCCGTGAACTTTTTCGGCATGATTCGCAATCGTCGCGAAAAACATCTCTACGTCGCGCTGTGGTTCTATATCGCTTCCATCATCACCATTG
>JAYWHS010000434.1:0-3973 GCA_043777635.1 Kofleriaceae bacterium
GTCGCTTGCACCACATGCCTTTTAGTCGCGCCGCTGGCAAACGCATAGCCGGTTACCGTGACGACTCCGAAGTATGCCGAGAACACGCCCCAATAAAAATAGCCTGAGACATTCGCAAGCATGGAGGTGTACGTCAACACCATCAACGCTCGCGTATTGAACCGTTCAGGATTGCGATAACGCACCGCGTACGCTGCGGCCATAAGGCCGGTTAGACCGACGCCGCCGATGTGAATCTTTTGGCCAACTGGATCACCACCAAGTAAGGCGACAATCAAGACCGAGCCTGCGCACAAGGCGAATAAAGCAACCGAAAATGTCCACGCTCGACGTGCAGCGAAAAGTTGCATGCCTTGCTCAGGGGTCACAACCGATAGGCTGGGCGCGTAGCTTGCCGAACTTGGCGCTTGGTTACCTGAAATGTGAATGGATGGATCGTCACCGTCGGCGGCGGCGTTGACAGCGGCGGCGGCGGCCACACTCGACCGTTTCGGAAGCTTCGGTGCTATCGGCACCAGCGCTGGGCCGGCTTCGACCCGACCAGGCGCGGAACCCAAAATGGCCGTCGACTCAGCGACGCGATTACTCAGCCCAGGCTCATCCACCGTCGCTGATTCGTCGTCTTTCACGGCACCCATGATAGAGGATTCCAGAAAAAATTGATCGGGCAATTCATGCAAAGCCCAAACTAATACGTAATTTTCTTAGAATGCGTTACCAACCGACGCCAAAGTAGCCGACCAGCTTTTTACGCGCTTTGGTGTCCCAGACTTGCTCAGGAAAACCATTGCTGCTGCCACCGCTATTGCTTGGCATACGCATGATGGCAAAGCGGCCAGCTTTCAACGCAGCTGCAAAACGTGCCTCTACCTTCGTTGGCGGTAAAAGCTTTTCAATTTTGCGTTGGCCGACCTGTACACAATTTTCACGATAGACAATTTTGGCATCACCGCTGTTGCTGAATTCAACACGATCGATACGGTTGGTTTCTGTGCATTTATAAACTGGCTCCATCCACGATTCTTTCTTGAATTTCACGGTGACTAAACCACCTTCGGCCGCCGACACTGCGGCGATGACACCGGAGTCCGAGCCGCCAAAACCTTGGCCGTAGTCAAACCGTGGTCGCGACGCAAATGATGCACCGTTAAAATCGCTGCCACCTTCGATGTCTTCACGATGGGCCGCCACCGCTTGCAGCGCTCCCCATAAAACCGCATCGCGTGGCCCCACCGGCAGCGCGCCAACTTTGCTAGCGAACACGTTCGCGACGTCAGCGTGTTTAGCGTTGCCTTCGCAAACCACAAAGCCTGCGGTCAAATAGCCGGTCAACGGACCATCAAACGCGGCCAGCGCAGCGTCGAGGGTAGCGGGGGCAGCTTTGCTGATGCGTGCATGAACAGCCGTCCAATAGGAATCGCTACAAGCTTTGAAGCGGGCCATGACCGGCTTGCTTTTAAGATTCGCTAGCATTACTGCGACTTGATCAACCAACGCCGATTGTTCAGCGCGCATCGCCGTGAAAGCTTCGAGCGCCGCTTTGGGTGCTTGCACCAGCACCTCAGCCAGAACCGGATCTTTTTGGGCGACGTCATTGTAGTACGCGCGAACCTTGGCCATGTTCACAACTGCGCGCTGAAATTGAGATTTGGCCCAAAGCCGGGCGAACGGTTCAAGTTTTGCTGTTTCGATTTCGGCTAAATATTTCTTGCGATCGAGGCGAGCTGCGATCGATTCACACTGAGCAAAACTGACCAGCTTCCACGGCCGCCGTGCCATTTGTTTTGAGCTGAGATCGCCGCTAAGCGACGTGGCGCATTGCACTACATAACCAACATCACTCACCGCAGAAGTATCAAACCAATCGTAGTCGGCGGTTTGACTGGTGCCACACGCGACACGCCCTAGCGCGGCTTCGGCAGCGAACTCTTTGGCTTCAAGGTCGGTGTCGATTTTCTCAAAACGGCCACACGCGGCTTTTTCGATCTTGCCGTTTTCTTGTTGATTGAGATGAAACGACAACAACATATTCATTTCGTTGTCGTCTAAGCCCAATGCCGTCTTGAATTCGGCCAAATACTTGGCAGCAACCCCACGAATCTTGGAGGTGTCGGCCGCACCCTTGCGAAATTCACATTGCGCCTGCGCCAATTCGCGCATCGGGCGCTCGGCAAAGTAGCCTTCTTTGGCCAGATCCCCTTCGATCCCGCCGTAGCCTGTGCCGGTGGCACCGCGATAGTTACCGCACCAAGCCGGTGCCCAATCCGGCGTGGTGTTGCCGTACTCATCGGTATAGCGCCCGCCAGCCGCCGCGATCGTCGAGCTGACCACCAGTGAACCAAGACACAGCGCAAAAAGCCAACGTGGTTTCATAGCGGGCAATCTACGAGACTTACCGAGGTGGCACCACTGCGATCTTCCGACAGTTTAGGCCATAACCGCCATTGCAGTCATGGCGGTGACGACGCCTTCGAGGGTTGGCGCAGCGAGTAACGTGCCGGGTGCATTGGAGCTGTCCGCCATCGCAACAAAAGCATCGAGCGTGTGGACCGCCGGGCCAGGCAGCTGAATGCACGGCCACGGAGGTGGAGGCTTCTCCCAGCTACTATCGGGCTTGCGCATATGGCGACGGTCGGATGCAAATGTTACGACAAATTCCGCTGCGGTACAAAGCCGAAACCATGGCGCAACATGCGCAAACTTCGCTGGCAACACCGGAAATGTTGCGGCCAAATACGTTGCAGCCAGAACCGGACATGGCAGCTTCGAATCAAAGTCCCAAATCAACAGCGCAGCCGTGGCCGACTCAACAGCGAAGCCAATCACATGATAGTCCCACACCGTCACGTCGCCGGTTTTGCTGCGGCCTTGGGCAAAACAGGCGACTTGTTGCCTTGGGTTACTGATAAATGCGACGCCCTGAATAATGCCGTCATTGGCTAGGTGCCAGATATTTTCTTCGCAATAGAACGGCGCGTAGCGGATCATTGTGCAGTTGGGGCAAGTGGCCCTGTTGGCGTTTGTTCGGGCGCGCCAGGGATTTGCGCTGCCAACTTTTGCAGCAACTCAAGTTGCAGTTGTTGGGTGGCGATGAGGGAGTCCCAGCGATTGTGCAGCAAATGATCGAGCTTAGATTGTAAGCCTGAAATTTCCAGCTCGGCTTTGAGGTTCACGAGAAAATCTTGGTCAGCTTGCATTCGGTCGCGCTCACCGTGGCGATTTTGCGACATCATAATAATGGGCGCTTGCAGGGCAGCGACACTCGACAACACCAGGTTCAGCAAGATGAACGGATAACCATCGAATGATTTACTGCCCAGCACCAGATTGATCGACATCCACGCAACGATAACCAACAAACCAACTGTTACAAACGTCCATGAGCCGCCAATGCGCGCGACGGCATCGGCCCAACGCTGCGGCCGTGTGATCGAGCGTTCAAACTCTTCATTGAGTCGATACACCACGGTTTTACCGTCGGCAATTTTGCGCGCAACTTCAGTTTCAAGTTCATCGAGTTCGCCGCGTTCAGCGATCAAGCGAGCCGTGATCGCATTGAGCCGCGCTTGCACTTCGCGAATGTCGGTAGGCTCGTGCTGCACTGCAACTTCCGCTGGATTGGACATACAGCAACCTACTCACATCGAGTTGAATTTTGTAATGATCTACGGTGGCTATCGTAGAAAGCCGACCAAATCGAAGCCTTCGTCGAGAATACGATTTTCTTGGCCACTATCTTTGCGCCACGATCGAGCGTGACCGCAGGCCTGACAAAGTTCGATATCACGCCCGCCACTGCGACCGATGATGCCAAATTGGGCAACGGCTTGGACATTGCAAGCTGGGCAGATCACCGGGATAGTGTTGATCAAGTGAAATCCGCGTTTGCCTAGTTTGTATTCGAGTTGCGATAGATCACTCGGAGTCATGCGGATGACGGTATCATTATCGCTTGCACGATGCCATCTACGCA
>JAYWHS010000435.1:0-3969 GCA_043777635.1 Kofleriaceae bacterium
AGATTTCCGCGACCGCGTGACCGGCACTGCCTGGACCACGCTAGAGCTCGACGACGATAAAGACCCAGGTCAAACCCAAGCTGTGGCCAAACTCATGAAGTTTGCCGGCCTGCTGCCAAGCCCGCGCGCTACCGAACCGCACGTCGCGGTGGTCTATGCGATTGGCGATATTGTAGACGGTGATGGCGATGGAATCATCGGCGCTCGTGAACAAATTGCATCACATACGTTGGTTGCCGCGTTGCGGACCCTCACCAACGACGACAACGTCAAAGCGGTGGTCTTGCGCATCGACTCAGGTGGTGGCAGCGCACAAGCCTCCGAACTAATCTGGCAGCAAGTCACCGCGCTCAAAGCCAAAAAGCCGGTCGTAGTTTCCATGAGTGACGTCGCGGCCTCGGGCGGTTATTATATCGCGTGCAACGCAAACAAGATCTTTGCCCAAGCCGACACCTTAACCGGATCGATCGGTGTGGTTGGCGGCCGCATTGCAATTGGCGATGCGCTCGCAGCCCAAGGCGTCAAGACCTACCCGCTTGGTCGAGGCAAACGCGCCACCATGATGAGCAGCTTGACCCCATGGACCAGCGACGAAAAAGCCGTCATCCAAGAATCTATGGATGCGGTGTATCGGGTGTTCGTCGGCCGGGTAGCGGCCGGCCGCAATAAGGGACCCGAGCAAATTCAACCCATCGCCCAAGGCCATGTATGGACCGGTGCCCGCGCCAAAGAACTCGGCCTAGTTGACGAAATCGGCGGCCTCGATGATGCGGTTGCATACGCCCGCGAACTTGGCAAGGTCGGCAAAGACACCGAACTTGAGTTCTATCCGTCGACGGTAACCCTGCGCGATGTGTTTGGGCGCTTCGGTGGCGTGCAAGCCTCTATCGGCCTTGGCAGCAACGTTGGCTTCGCCCAATCGGCACTGGCGTCGCTTGCCGCAATCGACCAAAACCTTGCTGCGGCTGCCGCTCGAACGTTGCAACTGGTGTTGTCGTTCCGCGCAACGCCGATCCAAACCGTGGCGTTGTTACCGTTGATTCAGTGAGCGTCAACTCAGCGCCTTACCGCAACGCAGCGCCATCAAAAATTTGATTGGCAGGCGTGGTCGTCGCTAATCGCAACAATGCAGCGGCCAGCACATCCGGGGACGTCGAGCGATACCGCGCAGCGAGGGTTTTACCACCGAATAACCGCACCAACGAGAGCCCAGCATCACCGATGATAGCGCCGGCTCGTTCGCCTGGGCGCGCATCTTCGCGATCGCCGGTGATGATCGCAGGTCGGGCAATCGCCCAGTCGACGCCAGCTTGTTGTACTTCAGCTTCGGCTTGGCCACGGGCGCGCAAGTACGCTGACCGCGCGGAGGCATCAGCACCCACGCTCGACAGATACACGATTCTGATTTTGAGCTTACTTTGCGCGACCGCAGCACACGCGGTTTTGGTTAAACCGTAATCAACCCGTTGGTAGATATCACCTTCGACACCGTCTACTTTGGCCCGTTTGACAGTGGTCCCAATCAAAATAAACACCACATCCGGGGCATGGGTGATCAACATGGCCGTCATCGCTGCGACATCCCACGGCGATTCGTCAATGTGGGCACCTTGGGCGGTCCACGCCTCTAACCATTGGGCTCGTTGTCCGGATCCCGGACGAATGTGCGCAATCACGGCATCGTGGCGGACGCACAGTTGCCGCACAACCTCACGGCCAACAAAACCGGTCGCACCAAAAACCACAGCTTTCATGATACGTGACCCAAACGAGCAAGTGCGGCGCTCAAGCGAGCTTTGAGCGGGGCAACGTTGTCAGGATTTTTGATATCGATGACCGGCTCATTATCGTATTGCTCATAAAACAGACTCGCTGGCACCTCCGTTGGCGCACCGAGCGCCTCGCGGATGCGTTTGAAGTCGGGCACAAATCCACGATCGAGCAAACCAATGAGGGTTTCGCTAATGGTGCCCTGTAGGCCACAGATCATAACTACCGCATGTTTCGGCGTCAGTTCACCGACGCCCAGCCCAATGCGCTGTTCCAAATCGTCGAGGCGGACCGGTGCAAAGAAGTGCTCGACGCGTCCGGTGTCACCTTGCCAACCCGGCGAACTATCAGGGCGGCTTACGGTGCCCCAGTAACGTAAGCCATGCTTGGTAACCATGTGTTGCAGCTCGTCGCGATGGCCCAAATCGGCAGCGTACGAAGCGCCATGCAACAGCACCCATTTCGAAAGGTCCACAGCCGGATCACGAGCGATTTCGGTGCGCAACATGCTGACGAACGGTGCCGAGCCAGTGCCAGCGGCCACCATAATACGAATGCGCGGATCGTCGTTGCCGACCGTATCAGCAACGGTGAAGACCCCGGCAGCGTGCGCGCGCATGTACATGCGATCGCCAACTTTGAGTTTCCACAACAAGTGGGTTAACGGATTTTCCGACGCTGGCTTGCCGACAAATCGAATATAAAATTCGATAGGGCCGGTTTGTTGCGCTGCCGATGCGATCGACATGGAGCGTCGCACCGATCCGAGTGCGGGCGCAGCGTCGTTGTTAAGCCCCAGCACACAATATTGGCCCGGCACAAACCAAGGCGTTGGTGGCCGTTCATCGGGCGCAATTCGAAATAACGTTAACGCATCGGTAACATCGATACGTTCAACCAGCGTCGCGTTGTACTCGAGAGCTTTGGCCATGGCGATCTCCGTTGCAACGTTATCATGTAAGCACGGCCGAACTAATGAAAGCGGCGATGATTGCTAGTGAGCATCGATTGAGCGATGGACGTTTTCACCACATCAGGTAAGCGTAAACAATCGAAACATGTACGCTCTGCAAGATCGGCTGGAGGGTACGCGGTATGCCGACGACGAAACTCGGACCACCGCGCTGCCCTGCCAACGCGTTGGTGCGTGGTGTTGTGCTCGCGCCGTCGGTGGTGGTCGTACCGTCTGAGTAAGCAACCAACCTTACCGGGAAACCAGCAGTTACGCCGAGGTACTGCGCAGCGGCGCATCGGCACCATGACTAAACCGCCAGCGCAGCACACCGTTGCTAATGCGGAGCGCTTGGGCTCGCGCCATTGGTGTAATGCGTGGCACACCCAACAGCGCACACGCCAGCAATGCCAGCGTCGGTTGATGTGCCACGATCAGCCGCAACCCGGTGGGTTGCTGAGCCCACGCTGCTACCAATGCGTCGATTTCCGACGAGGATGCCGCCGGTGCAAGCCGATGGTCAAAGTACACCACCACCGGATCCCGATGCACCGCCAGCACAATCGCAGCGGTTTCCCGTGTGCGGATCAGCGGCGACACCCACGCCTCATCGAAACCGCAATCATACCAGCGCAAACGTTGCGCGATGGCATGGGCTTGGGCCCGGCCGTGGTCGGTCAACGGCCGTGCAGCATCGACGCCATGTAGGTCGGACGCGGCATCTCCGTGACGCAGAAGTACGAATTCTTGATCCGGTTGGCGCATAGGTAAACTTCGAGGCAGATACAGTCTCGCTAGTTTATCAGGAACTCTGCACGGACGGAGGATTTCAACTGCGTTGAATTTTCGTGTACCTTTGCAAGCATGAAACTCTTTGGCACCGTCACATCGCCTTTCGTCCGTCGGGTACGGGTGGTGGCCAGCGAACTCAGCTTGGACGTCGATCGCGTGGATACCGCCACCGAGGCCGGGCAATTGTTATTGGCGAAACTAAACCCGATTCGCAAAGTGCCAGCCGCCGAGATCGATGGTCGCACCTTGTTTGATTCCCGCGTCATCATTGATTGGCTCACCACGACACGCGGCTGGGGCACCTTGGCACCGCCGCGCGATTATTGGCGCGAACAAAATATCCTCAACGCTATCGATGGTGCAGCCGACGCTGCGATTTCGCTTTTTTATCTCAAGCGTGACGGTGTGGCGATTGAAGGCAGCTCGTTCGCACTGCGGCAGACTGACCGCGTTGC
>JAYWHS010000436.1:0-3968 GCA_043777635.1 Kofleriaceae bacterium
CATGTCGGTATCGCCGTCGCGATGCAGGGTGCAACGCGTGCGATCCCACACAAACACAGGCGGCGAGCCAACCGGGAAAATCGAAGCGCAGATGGCCCGCGCATAGTCCGGCGCAGCTGAAGTCCAGACGGCGACTGCAAACTTAGCTGAGACCTCGCGCAGAAACTCATGCAAAAATGGTCGTCGATATATATGGTGATCCGCCAAGGCGAAGTCGGCGGGCCGGCCGAGTTGTTGCGCGCTGGCAAAGATCAAGGTTTCGTCGAGATCCAGCACCAACAGTTGTGACGGGTCGGACAAAGGTGTTCAAGTGTAACGCAATTTCGCAGTGCAACCATCGACGGCTGTCAGTTACACCGACGCGCATGCTCGACTAGCGACGTGAATGTACTAGGTGGTTTCGTACTACTCGCAGCGGCGGGACTCAGCCTGCTCGATTCGCAGGGGCAGATTATTGTGACCGCTAAAAACCGCACGGAGGTATTCACCTTCGACACAAGCGGCCGCGTGGTGCGGCGGCAAGCGGGCAAGCTAACCTGGGATCTGCTGGCACAATGAGCTACGCGAAATCGCTGACTGCGGCATCGCTGCGGTTTTGCCTGGCAGTTGCGTTCGCCGGTTCAACTCAGTAGCGTCACGGTATGTCGCCTATCCAGAAAATAATGACGTCGTTCCTGTTTGGCTTGGTGACCACCACGGCATGTAAAAAGTCGACGTGCGAAAAATACGCTGACATGGAAGTGAAGTGCGGCGGCATTCCGGCCAAAGAAGCCGAGATGACGCGCGGGATGGCGAACGCCATGTGTTCCGAAGATCCACCTGCAGGTGCCGAGGACTTCAGCAAAATGCTGCGGCTCGAGGCCAAGTGCGCCGAAACCACAACCGACTGTGCCGCATACAACGCGTGCACCGAAAAAGTCAAATTGCAGTCTAAGTAGGGGCGACGACGGAACCCTCGTTGCATACGCATCTGCAACGATTGCTTAATCGAGGTTGGTCGTGATGGCCATACTGGCCGCACCCATCACGCTCCATCCGTTATCTACGTCGGTGTTTTCAATGAAAGTGTCGGTTCGCCGTACGAATTGGAGGTCGCTCGGACATCTATGTCGCACTGGGCACAACCTACGGCGCCCACGCTGGGCCAACGTCGCTGTCGGTGGTGATATCGAGCTCGACAAAAGCTTGAAAGATCCGACCGCGGTCATCGAATTCACGCACCAGATCGAGCATGCGGCCCACGTCACGTTCAACAACATCCGCAAACGCAACGACACCGTTGACGCGAATGGTGAGTGGCGCATCCAGATCAAGGCCCATCGCTGGATGCAACATCACGGTGATGTGGCGGGCGTTGCGGTCCACTGGCTCGGCGCCGCCATGTCACGCGAGCAGAACCCACACGTCAGGTTGCAGCGATTGGTAATCCCGAACATGACCACCCGTGGAGCTTGGCGTTGTAGCGCACGGGTGAAATCGCCTTGCACGCGAATGTTGGTACCGCTGTGGCGGTCAAACATCAGCACAGCACCGTCGAGATTGTGCGATCGCCAGGTCGCGTGGTTCGCTGCAGCTGCTGCCATGGTTGCACGGTAGCACGCCGCGCTCGCTACGATCTCAGGCTAGTCTTCAACTACTTCGCGCAATTCAACTGTACCGCCAGCGTCGTACGTAGGATTGCCGACGACATAACGCTGCGCTGTTCCAAGATCCGGTGCAGCGATTAGCATATAGCCAACCAGCGACGATAGCGGCGCGGCTGCTGCCCCTTGGCGCAGGCCCTGGCCTGGTCCCAACGAGCTGCCACCGCGCAGCGCTCCGAGTTGTTCGAGCTGCGCGACGTAGCGCGGCCAGTGCGTGGCCACTTCGGGCATGGTGACATCGTTGTGCATCAGCATTATGAATTGTTTCATAGGAATCATGTTTTCAGCTTTTGTGGCCACTCGGTGGGGTGGGCGGTTACGGGGTTGGTCCGATCGTCTTCGCGATCGGCAGGGTGACAACATCCGGCAGCCCTACAACATCGACGGTGCTGCCATCGAGTAACTCGGCTGTGGCCCGGAGTTGCACCCCCGCGTTGAGCATGACAACCGACGGAAACTGGAAGTTATTTGATTCGCCGAGGAGCGCGCCAGACTGGTTGGGTGCGTATTCGAGTACCGGCACGCGCATGGTTAGCCAGTCACTTTGGCTGTCGCGTCGCCAGCTCACGTGCATGCTCAGTGCGGGCTTGGGCACAGTCAGCAGCAACCCTTGGTACACTTCGCGCACAGTCGAGTGTGGAATCCTAATCGCTATCGATTCAACTTTTCCGATAACCTGGGCGCGCGGCATCCACCACCAGCTGCGCGGTACATGGATCGTGTTTTTGCCTGCAACCGTATACGTTACGCGTTGTTTGACATTGCGGAACTCGTAGCGGAGCGCGAGCTTGCCGGTGCGGTTGCTTTCGATCTTCACGTCGAGCAAGTTGCACGTGCCCGTGTACGAGGTGGCAGTTGTAATCGCGACTGGTTTACCTTCGATGGTGGCGACCAGGGTCTTGCTAAGCGCAGCGATCGACGCTGCTGAGCCGCGCCGTAGACAAATCAAGATATGCGCGCGTGGGTCGATCTTACTACCGCTGCTCGGCCTGACCGCGAGTTGCGGCATGGCTGCCGAGTAGGCGTAAGCGTGTTCGACGTGGCTCATCTGCAAGACGATGCTTAGGCTAACCAGTAGGAGGAACTTCACGCTCACAATCTACACCTTCTGGCATTGTCCGTGCGTCGGACACCTATCAAGTCTATCGAAGCACTTTTTCCCATGTGCGCGCCATTGAACATCGCTGTGATGTGACGCGGCAGCAACATAAGACGCAGGTCCTCGGCCGCGCCAACGTCTTGAAGTAATCACGCGAAGCTTCGCCGACAAATCCCAACCGGAGCTTGTTTTTCATCATCTGCCCGCAACTTCTGCCATGCCAGACCGACGGCCACCGGATGCGACCAGCCTACCGCCGCCGCGGCACCTACTACTTCATCACCCGCCGTTGAGTAGGTGATTGCGAAATAGTTTTGCGCAACGGAAGTTCATGTTGCTTTCCGGTATGGGCCTTGGTCTGCGACCGCGCGTCTGTCTTGCGCGCGACTGCGGCGTAACCATCAACGATTTTTGGATCGAAATTTTGCCGCGCCACTGTGCAGCACGACCTCCAAAAACTAACCCCTGGCAGGCTGCCGGGCTCCCCAACCCCGGTCGGGCTCCGCCATAGTTTGGCTCGCTGGATTGACGCCGCCCCGCCCACGCGGTTACATGCAGCATGTCATTTGAATCGATGCTTACGGACCCCACAGGGACACGCGTCCGCGTCTCTCGAAACGACGAGACGTCGGAAGCGCTGTTCTTCACGTACGGCAAGCTCGCTGACGAGCTCGCCGAGGAGCTCGAGATCTGGCTCGAGACTGCCGAGAACGAGAACGCCGACAAGGACCTGATCCTGTTCGGCTACCACCCAGTCGGCGACGGCACGCAGGTGGAGCGGCTCTTTTACGTGCGTAAGTCCAAGGGCGGGTTCAAAGGGCCCGTGTACCAGCTCGACGTCGACGGCACCGTTGTGCCCGGCACGCTCGACGATTGGGCGCCGAGCTTCGACGAAGCCGGCTTCTCGCCATTGAAGTAGCCAGTCTACAGGCCGAACGTCGCGCCAAAATCTTCAAAATCCCGCCTGGGGTTCGTTTTTGTTGCCTTTCCCGCAACTCCCTGGTCAGGATCCCAACGTGCCCGCCAATCTGCAAGTAAGCAATCCGCCGAGCTGGCCTGCACCGCAGCACCTCGGTGCGGCACTAACCCTAGGCGCGGATGCAACTAGCGACGCTTGGTTTTGCACAGCAGTGGCTCGCCGATTTCGGCGAAGATCAAGGCAATACTGGCGTCGGCCGCAATGAATAACGCACCCCATTGATTCGAGTCGGCGGCGGCTCGCAGCG
>JAYWHS010000437.1:0-14272 GCA_043777635.1 Kofleriaceae bacterium
GTCGCCATTACAAATGCGCTTTGCGCCGACGGAATAACCGTGTGAACTTGCGACGTGGCCACCGGCGCATAGATTTCGCCGGTCTGAAAAAACGGATGACCGAACGCCAAGATCGAATCGCCATCAATGTACGACACCGTGCCGGTCGCGGCCGCCGACATATCCCCGCGCATCAACACCACTGAAATCGAGCCGCCCATCACAAACTTGGATGGTGCCGCAGGGTCGCTACCAGCACCTTTACCGCTGCCCGCTGCACCGCCACCACGCGTTGGCACAATGCCGGTATCGCTGAACATCGATTCGAGTTGGGCAAAGCCTTGCTCCGAAAATCCACCGACGGCGAGCGGGACTGAAGCATGAACCGCAGAGTCAGCGCCGACCATCACCTGGGTGCGTTTCGGCAACGGCAGGGCCAGGGCAGGGCCATTGCGCACCGCCATCGCTGCGAGAGTGGCCGTGTTCAAATCTGCTGATGCCACCAACGTGCCAGCGCCTTTGGCACCACCAAAACCACGGCGCGGCCGTTTGGCATCGTCGATCATGTATTGCAGCGGCGTGCAGCCACCGAGAGAAATTTTGTTAAAGCGGAAGCCGTAGGAAAACGCGCACATCACTTTGTCGTCGATGTACAGCGGGCTGCCCGACATGCCTTGCCAAAAACCGGTTACCGCCAACTTCGGGTCGTCCGATTTAACCAGCACGATGTCCTGTTTGGGCAGGAAGTTCTTCACTACCCCAACTACTTCGAATGTGAATTTTTCTGGGACATAGCCCTTCATGGTGGTGAAGCCATAGCCGGTCTGTCCGGCTTTGACTTGATCAAGTGGATAGACTGCGGGGCCCGCCTGCGCGCTCCCCATTGTCAGGCCACTCACAGCAATTATCGCGGCGCACAGCCACGCGCTTGTCCTCATTGACTACACAATAACTGGCTTGATGCGTAGGTGCCGGTGCCACGGTCAAGTTTTGCCAGGAATTTGCCAGGAATCTGACAGCTGGCCGGCAGCCTACCAGCTCAACATGGCAGAAAACTGCCAGGGTTTAGCATCGATGGCCATCGTTGTTGTTCTAAGTATATAAAAATATTCAATATTGATGACTGGCTCAAAGGTCGGACCTGTCTGGCATGCAGGCTGCAACTAGTTCTTGGGTACGACAACCAAGGGAAATTATATGAACGCATTTTTTGAAACGTGGAAGGGTATTGCAGATGCGATGGGCCGATCGGAGCGATGGTGCCGTTACATGGCGCGACGCACCGCGAACCCACTTCCAGTATACAAAATAGGTGGCATCGTCCGCATGAACGAACCTGATCGCAATGACTGGCTGTTGCGCGAACAGCATCGCGCGCCAACCGCGCTTGCACCGGCGATGGTGGAACCGGTGATTGCCGCCGCGCCTGCGCCCATGATGCTGCGGTTGATTGCGTAGTGTCGCAGAAGCGCCCGGGGCCCGGTTGTTGTGCTAGAAAGCCGGCAGTATGACGCGACCGCTAGCTCAATTGCGTGGCCCGATCCGGGCTTTGTTCACCGATGTCGACGGCACCCTCACCACCGACGGGCGCATTGAAGCTTCCACCTACGCAGCGCTCGAAAAGTTAGGCGAAGCGGGCGTGCCGGTGATTTTGGTTTCCGGTCGGCCTGCGGCATTTGGTCATGCGTTTATGACGATGACGCCGGTGCTTGCTGCCGTCACTGAAAATGGCGGCGTGACGTTTGTGCGCGAAGGTAAAAAATTGCAAAAGCTGTACGGCGTGCCGGCTGCAAGCTTGCCGGAATGGCGCCGTCGCATGAATGAAGCCACCGTCGATGTGATGGCCAAAGTACCTGGCGCCCGGTTATCATCTGATTCAAAGTACCGCGAAGTTGATCTTGCGATCGATTGGAACGAAGAGTCTTCGTTGAGCAAGACCGATGCTGAAACCGTAGTGGCGATGTTGCGCAAGGCCGGGTTCTCGGCGACCCGGTCCAGCATTCATGTCAATTTCGGGCCACCGCATTTCGATAAATTGTCCGCGTGTTTAGGTGTTGTGCGGCAGGTGCTCGGTACCGACGTCAATGATTTGTCGCACTACTTGTTCGTTGGCGATGCGCTCAACGATGCACCGATGTTTGGCGGCTTTCCAACTTCGGTTGGGGTCGCCAACATTCGCCATTGGTGGGACGAACTTGCATTTAAACCAGCGTTCATAACCGAGCGTCCTGAAGGCGGCGGGTTGCGCGAAGTGGTTGAGCATATTCTTGCGAATCGCGCATGAGAGCGCAGCGTGCAACGTACTGAGCCGGTGCTTTTTGATGCCGTTGCTGCGATCGACCGCGGTGAGGCGGTTGCGTTTGCAACGGTGGTAAAAGTTAGCGGCTCGACGCCTCGGCATCTTGGCGCACGCCTCGCGGTTACCGCGCAACAGCAATGGGGCACCATCGGTGGTGGACGGGTCGAGCACGAAATTGTGATGGCTTTACGTGCGGCCCTCGCCAGTGGGCAAGGCGGATTCGTCGAACATCATTTGGTGCGAGACCTCGCGATGTGTTGTGGCGGCTCCATGGGGTTCGCATTGACCCTGGCGACGCCGTGCGCAGCCGCGTTGCGTTCGGCAGTTGCAACCCTGCGCCAAGGCGGTCGCGGCATGTTGCAAACCGCGTTTGATGGAAGCGCAATTACGTTTGAGGCCGGCGCCCGAAGCAACGTCGCTCGCGAGGGTTTTTTGGTGGAGCAGCTCGGGGTCTCACCAAGGGCAATCGTATTTGGGTTGGGTCACGTCGCACGCGCGCTCGGGCCGTTGGCACAAAGTGTGGGCTTTGACGTTGTCGTCTGTGACGATGGCGAAACCCAGGTTCACGACGAAGCCCTGACCACGCCGGTGTGGGCAACGCAGTTGGTTGAATCTTTTGAGCCGCGTGACGTGGCTGATGCGATCGGCGGCTTTAGCGGCCATGATTATGTTTTGATCGTGACGCGCGATCACGCCGTCGATCAACGAATTCTTGAAACGCTGATCAATGAACCAGCAGTGGCGATGATCGGCATGATCGGCAGTCGCGGCAAAGTTGCGCGTTTTCGCAAACGCTTTGTTGCCAAAGGCATACTCACTGGCCTCGACGACCCCAAGTGGTCGCGCGTGGTTGCGCCCATCGGGCTCGATATCGGCGCAGAAACCCCAGCCGAAATTGCGGTTGCGGTCGTTGCCCAATTGGTGGCGCACTATCGCACGGGCCGGCTAACCCCGGGGCAGTGGCAGCTGCGGCGCGAGGATACCAGCGAGTGAGCGACATCGCGGTAATCGTTGCTGCCGGCCAGGGCGCGCGGCTTGGCGGCGTGGCCAAAGCGTTGCTGCCGCTAGGCGCCGAAACGTTTTTGCAAGCCATCTTGCGTACGGCAAAAACTGCTGGTGTCGTCGATGCCGTGGTCGTCGTCGCTGCGCCGTTTGCCGATGCAGTGGCGGCCCATGCGCATGCTTGTGGCGCCGTCGTGGTGCATAATCCCGCCCCGCAACGCGGCATGGCCAGCTCGATCGCCTTGGGCTTTGGTGCGATTGCTCAAAGCCCAGCCGCCATCACCGGCGCATGGTTGTGGCCGGTCGATCATCCCTGGGTTAACGCCGCGACTCTCAACCGTGTCCGCGCCGCTGGGGCTCGGTTCGACGCTGCGATCCCGATCTTTGAGTCATCGGACGGTGTGCGCGGTGGCCATCCGGTTTGGATCGCTCGTTCAGCATGGCCGGCGTTGGCCGATTGCGCTGAGTTACCACAAGGCGCACGGAGTGCGTTGGCGGCGCTGCACACCACGCGTGTGCTGTGTGATGATAGTGCCGTGCTCCGCGATTGCGATACACCTTTGGATGTTCCGAGTCGGCATGCGTAGCGTCGGTCGCGCCGTAGGTGCGTGCTGTCTGATGCTAGCCACCGTGGCGCTAGCGATGCCGGCTTGCGACCGTAGCAAAAAACGCGCGGCGCTGATTTTGCCTGATCAGGTCGAAATTCAGCAAGGCAATCCAGGGTTGGCACTGCAGCAAGAGCTGATGTCGGATGTACTCGATAGTTACCAGCTTGATGCAGCGTCTGAAGTTCCGATGTCGTTGCTGGGCACCATCGGCACCGCACGTATCGGCGTTGGGCCAGGCGACCTGTTAGCTGGTGATGATATGACACGGGCCCCGAGTCGATGGCCGCTGTTGCTCAACGAATCGGGGACGGTGTTATCAAAACTTTTGCGGGTCCATGTCTCGACCGACTTGACCTCGGCCTGGGTCAGCGATGAAGTGTCCTGGCGAATCCCGGTTTGTGGCCGGATGGCGGTGATCCCGCTGCGGTTCACGGCGTTGTACGCCCGCGATGGTGAACGCTGGGTGAATGTGGTTGAACATCTTTCATACGGCCACGAACCGGTGGCGCTCGACACTGGCCTGCGTGGCAAGACTCCGACAGCTGCGGTGGTTTCGCGCGCTGTCGCTGATGCGGTGTCGCGATCACTTGCGCCATTACTCAGTGGCCGGATGAATATTTCGGTTAGCCGTGATGAGGATGCAGTGGCGCTTGGGCCGCGCTGGCAAGATGATTTCCGCGGGGCCAACGTGGGTGCAACGCCTTTAACATCGATGCGGTTGTCGGCTGAAGAACGTCGGGTCGGCGTTGTTGGGCGCGACACCGCAGTCGCAACCGTCGCGTATTGGGTTGGTACGTTGATCGGTCAAACTCCGACTGGCAAAGTGCGCTTGCGTGGCACGTTTGTATTGGAGCGGCGCAGCGACGATTGGGTTGTGGTACAAAGCCACATTTCCTCGCCGGTCGACGACGAAGAACTGGCGCAGCGGATTTTTGGCACGGCGCTCGAAGGGCTTAATCCGTTGCGCATCGCATGCGGTGGCCGATAGGTTGCGGCGGTTGGCAGGTTAGTTGGCGAGCGTTACTTCGATTTCAACAAAGTCATTGGCACCTGGCACCGTGGTTGCGTCGGCACCGGTGGCCGTAATGGAAAGTTGGGCAAGCGCACTATAGCCGCGCAGCAGTTTGCCGATCATGGCGGTACGTGACGTACTTCGTAGGCGCGTTGGCCATCGCGCCTTTCTAGCGTTGCAACTAGCAGTTGCATTTGGCTCTGTTGCACGCCGAGTTGCGCATTGAGCGCCGCTAGTTGAGCCTTGCGGTCGGCCCTAGCTCAGTTGCTGACGCGTAGTATCCCCGTGGTGGTGTCTGAATCCCCATCGCGCGCCAACCCAGGCGACGAGGTTTGGGCCGTGGTAATTACCGAAACAGCCGACGCGCGGCTTGCTGGGCACTGCGCTTGACGGTGTTGATATCCAGCGTGAGTAGTTGCCGATCACGGACCACAACCGCGCCATCAACCGCGACGTGTCGGACATCGCTCGATTTGCTGGCGTAGGCCACGATCGAATATGGATTGGTCGCAGGAATTGTATGCAGTTCATCGATCGACAACGCGATCACATCGCCGCGTTTGCCAACTTCGAGTGAGCCTATTTGAGCACCCAAGCCCAACGCCCGCGCGCCGCCCATGGTTGCTAGTTGGACGGCTTGCGAGGCCGGCATCGCGCGAGGCCCGCGCCGTGGTTTTGGTAACAGGGCTGCCAACCGCAATTCGAGGAAACCGTCGAGATTATTATTGCATGGTGCACCGTCGGCACCGATGCCAACCGAGATGCCAAGCTCGAGCAATTCAGGCACCTCACAAATGCCGGAGGCGAGTTTAAGATTTGACGAAGGGCAGTGCAGCACATGGGTGCCGGTTGTCGCCAACAACGCGCGCTCGGCTGGCGACAAATGAATGCAATGGGCGATGCCGACGTGCGGGCCAACGATGCCGCAATCGGCCAAGTACGCAATATTTTCTTTGCCGAAGCGGCGTTGCACCTCGGCGATTTCGTTTTTGTTTTCGCTGCCGTGGGTGTGAATTCGCACACCCTTGCTACGCGCAAGGCGGCCGACTTCACGCAACAACGCGTCGGTACACGACAATGCAAAGCGCGGCGCGTAGGCGTATTGTAAGCGGCCGTCATCACGGCCGTGCCAACGCGTGATCAACGCTGCCGATTCGTCGAGGGAGGCTTGAGTTGTTTCCCGCAGGCTGGCCGGGATAATGGGATCGGGCGCATCCATCATGGCCTTGCCAATCGTGGCGCGCAGGCCACTGCGCAGCGCAGCTTCAAACACTGCATCGGTGTGATGCACTGATGCCATATCCAAAATTGCCGTGGTCCCTCCGAGTAGCAACTCGGCAGCGCCAAGTTCGGCACTGGCGTTCATTGCCGCCGCGTCGAGTGCGCCTTCGTACGGCCAGATAACTTGTTGCAACCAATCGAGCAATTCTAAATCATCGGCATGGCCACGCGCTAAGGTTTGGCACAAGTGGGTGTGGGCTTGAACTAAGCCCGGCATCACAATGCAGCCGCTGCAGTCGATCACATCGTAATGCGAAGTCTGTGGCGTATACGCGCCGCCGACGTGGACTAAAATTCCATCGCGACACGCAACGTCACCGGTGGTGATGCGATGATCGTCGGCAACTGTGAGAATCGTGCCGCCGCGAAAAATGATTTCGTTGCGATTGCTCATGGCACTGCTCATGGCGTTGGCAGCTCGCGACCCGAAAAGCCGTCGGGGATAAGATCGATGAGCCGCCAATCGCGGCGCTCGCCTGCGGCATTGACGGCCGTGACGATGAACGTCTTCGGATCGCGTGCGAATTCGAGCAAGACTTGTCGACACATGCCGCACGGCGATGACGGCGGCGACGCATCGGTGGCGACGACACAGCGATCGAGTTCGCGATGACCAGCGATCACCGCTGCGCCTACCGCGTTGCGTTCAGCGCAAATACACAAACCGTAGGATGCGTTTTCGACGTTGACGCCAACGAATTCATGGCTGCCTGCACAAACAATCGCGCCGACATGAAACTTTGAATAAGGCGCATATGCGCGCTGCTGGGCCGCAAGGGCACCGGCGATGAGGGTCGGCATGTTGGCGGGATCAGACACGAGCATTGCCTCCTGATCGTAGGTTGCCGAGAATCTCGCTAAGCAAGCGTTCAAATGTTGCGCGCACGCGCGTTGCGGTTTCGGTTACTTCGTCATGCGACAAGGCCTCGCCGGTGATGCCCGCGGCCTTGTTGGTGATGCACGAAATACCTATGACTTTGGCGCCCATGTGATTGGCCACCACAACTTCGGGGATGGTCGACATGCCGGTTGCATCGCCACCGAGCACTTGCAACATTTTTACTTCAGCCGGGGTTTCGTAACATGGCCCTGGCATGGCGACGTACACGCCTTCTTGCAGCGCAATACCCGCGGTTGCGGCGGCAGCTTTGACCATGGTGCGCAACTCCGGGCAGTACGCCCGGGTCATGTCGGGAAACCGTGGGCCAAAGCGATCATCATTGGGTCCGCGCAACGCATGGTCACGCAGCATGTCAATGTGGTCGCGAATCAGCATCAACGTACCTGGTTCCCAGCTTGCTTGCAGCCCACCGGCAGCGTTGGTGATGATCAACGTCTTGGCACCTAGCGTAACTAATACCCGAGCCGGGAATGCCACGGCTTGTGCACTGTGACCTTCGTACAAGTGGGCGCGACCCTGCATCGCAATACACATCGCACCGTTGCGTTCACCAATCACCAAGCGGCCTTTGTGGCCATGCACAGCAGAACGTGGAAAATGTGGAATGTCGGCGTAGTCGATGGCAACCGAGTGGTTCAGGCCGTCGGCAAAACTGCCTAAGCCCGAGCCCAAGATCAGTCCAACCGTGGGAATCCGATCGCCAAGTTTGGCGCGTACAAAATCGGCCGCAGCACTGACCCGATCGAATTGTTGATCAGTTTGGTGATTGCTGTTCATCGCAGCACCTCAAGGATACGCGAGCTCGGTGCGGCCGCTGGTGCCGTGTCCGACATGGTAAAAGCGCTAGCGAGCAGGGCTTTGGATTGTGCCAAGCGGCTGTCATCGGCCGCGAGATTGTGGTGCACCATGATTTGCGGTGCGGCATTGGCCACCACTTTTTCGCCGAGAAACGCGTCGACGACCAAGCCAGCGGCAAAATCAATGACGTCGTCTTTGCTACGCCGGCCGGCACCCAACAGCAGCGCTGCGAGGCCAAGCTTTTCAGAATCGATATGCGCCACGTAGCCTGTTGGCAAATTGAATTCGTCGCGATGTTGCGCTTTGGGCAGCACGCGACCAGGCGAATCACACACGTCCGGATCGCCGCCTTGGGCCGCGACGACCTTGCGAAAAACCTCAAGGGCTTGGCCATTGCCGAGTACCTCAATAATTTTAGCGCGGCCTTCGTCGGCGGTTTTGGCAACGCCACCGAGCACCAGCATTTCGCCACCCAGCACCGCCGTAAGTTCGCGGGTGTCGACAGGGCCACCGCCGCGCAGCACTTCGATGCTTTCACGGATTTCTAAAGCATTGCCGATGGTGCGGCCGATCGGCGCGTTCATATCGGTGAGGACACAGGTCACTTGTTTGCCTGCGCCGCGACCAATCGCTGCAATCGCTTTGCATAGGATGCGCGCTTGCTCGATGGTCTTCATGAAGGCACCGCCGCCAACTTTGCAGTCGAGCACCAGGCCATCGATACCTTCGGCGAGCTTTTTGGACATGATCGACGACGCGATCAGCGGCACCGATTCAACCGTCCCGGTGACATCACGCAGCGCATACAAGCGCTTGTCGGCTGGGGCGACCCGTGCAGTTTGCCCAATCAAACAGGTGCCGAGCGTTGCGACCAATTCTTTGAATCGTTCGATTGGCAGATCGACTCGAAATCCGGGAATGGATTCGAGCTTGTCGAGCGTTCCACCGGTGTGGCCGAGGCCGCGCCCCGATACCATCGGCACCGCTACGCCGCACGCCGCCACTGCAGGTGCCAGTGGGATCGAAATCTTATCGCCGACACCGCCCGTCGAGTGTTTGTCGACTTTGCGCATCGGGATCGATGATAAGTCGAGCACGTCACCCGAGCGAGTCATGGCATCGGCCCAGGTCGTGAGTTCGCGATCGCTCATCCCGCGAAAAAAAATCGCCATGAGCATGGCCGAGATTTGATAGTCGGGCAGGGAGCCATCGGTTACCGCAGCCACAAAAGCGCGGAGGTCATCATCACTCAGTTCGCCGCCATCACGTTTTTGTCGAATCAATTGTGCAGGAATCATCAGTAGCCCTTGGCTTTCGCGTCAGCAGTTCCCGTAACGATGGCAACCGACGCCGAAGCGCCGACTCGGTTGGCACCGGCTTGCGCCATTTTAAGTGCATCTTCGACGGTGCGCACGCCACCCGACGCTTTTACGCCGAGCTCGGTGCCAACGATGCTGCGCATCAGCGCTACATCTTCGACGGTGGCGCCACCTTTGCCAAAACCGGTTGAGGTTTTCACAAATGCCGCACCCGCCAGTTTCGACAGTGCGCAAGCAATGATTTTTTCTTCTTGATTGAGCGCCGAGGTTTCCAAGATCACTTTGACGCCGGCCGGCGCGGCGGCCTTGACGACACGGCAAATGTCTTCAAACACGGTCTCGTAGTCGCGCGACTTGAGCGCACCAATGTTGATGACCATGTCGATTTCTTTGGCACCTTGGCGAACCGCATCACGCGCTTCATAGGCTTTGGATGTGGGGGCCATCGCACCAAGCGGAAACCCAACCACCGCGCACACCATGACGTCGGTACCGGCCAACAGCGATTTGCAAAGCGGGACCCACGTCGTGTTGACGCAGACCGAGGCAAAGCGATACTTGCGGGCTTCTTCACAAAGCTTAACCACTTCATCGCGGACAGCTTCAGGCTTGAGCAAGGTGTGGTCGATGAGTTTGCCCAGGTCAGCGGGCACAGCGCCAACCCCGAGGGCGGCCCCAACACGCATCGCACCGGCGCCTTCCATCGCGCGCACCGACCACGGCCGGCGCACTACGCAGGAGCCACAGCTCGCACAATCCTCACCGGGTGCTTCGTCGTTATTGCATTCACCACGTTGGTGCGGCGGCAACACTTGCAACGCGCGGGCTCCACCCGCATCGCTCAGGCGCGCTTGCACTTTACTAGTGATCAAATCTACTAACCGATCCACTTCGCTGGACATCGTTTCTGAATATACCTTTTCTGCGTCGCGATGGGTTCGCTTGGCCCATTTTTGTCGAGATGGCCACCTCGATTGTCCGACGGTCTTTGTCGCTGCCGGTCAAGCAAAAACAAACGCACGAACCTTGTGCTACTTGTTGGCGCACTCGGACCACCGACTACCATTCTCACACGACGGACAACGGACAACGGACAACGGACAACGGCCGCGCTGACTATGGCGTCGGCGTGGCAGGCAGATCGTGGGCGAGGCGAAACGTTACATCGGCAAAGGCCCGATGCGATCCATGCCACAGCTGGATTGTAACAGCGCGCGCCTCGTTAATTATGGCGTCGGCGTGGCAGGTAGATCTTGGGCGAGGCGAAACGTGACATCGGCAAAGGCCCGATGCGATCCATGCCACAGCTGGATTGTAACAGCGCGCGCCTCGTTAATTATGGCGTCGGAGTGGCAGGTAGATCTTGGGCGAGGCGAAACGTGACATCGGCAAAGGCCCGGTCGGCTCGCTGTTCGGCGGCACCTGGTTTGCGTGCTAATTTCATTTTGGTCTGCGATTCAACCCATTCGAAGTGGCCGACCGCAGTGATAAAGCCTGGCGTACTGGTGGCGGCGTCCCACTCTGCGTCGCTGAGCAAGCGCTGTTTGTTGCTGATCGCAAAGGAGCGCGCTGCGGTGTACGGCACTTGCACCACATAGCTGTCGTCGGTAGTGGCACCTTTGGCGCGCTTGCCGAGATGTGGGAAAGCTTTTTGCAGCGCTGCCACCGTGACCGGGCGTTCGGCTACAAACAGCCATGCGGCACCATCGGGGCGCCGGACAACGATCATGCCTGCGGGCGGCACGATTTCGGTTGCGTTGGCACTGGGCGGCGTTGGCATCGGCACAGTATGCGGGGTGGGTATAGGTAGCGCCGGTGGTTGCATCGCCGAGCCGCTACGCGTTGCGCCCGGCACCGCAGTCGCTGGTCGCCGGGTAGCGTAAAGCACTACGCCCGCGATGAAAATGCCAACACACACAGCGGTCACTAACCAGGCCCACAGCGGCAGCCCTCGTCGCTGTCCATCGGCATCGGCCATCATGGATGCGCTAGGCTGGAGCTGTGAATCGCTGGGCTCGTCGGCATAGGCTTCCGGCGGCGGCAAGGTGAAGGGTCGCGACCGATCGCGCACGGCAACACGCGGCGCAGCGCTCGGGTCGAGTTTGCTGACAATATTGCTGAGTGCTGCGGTCAACAGCGGATAGCTTGGGCGATCACTTGGCGCTTTTTCCATCATCTTGCGAGTTAACGCAGACAATTCGGCATCGACGCTGCTGCGTGCGGTGCGGGCGTCGGGCGCAGGATTTCGGAGATGGCGGGCCACCACCTTGAGGTATTTGTCCTCGCCGGGCTTACCAGTGCGAAACGGTGGAATTCCCGTGAGCATGAAATACAACGTGCCACCCAACGCATAGATATCAACCCGCTCATCGATCGCATCGCCACGCGCTTGCTCGGGCGCAATGTAATCAGGGGTGCCGACGACAACGCCCAATGCCGTAAGTGCGGGCTCGTTGCCAGGATCAAGTGGCTTGGCTAAACCAAAGTCGGTTACCTTGACGCGACCGTCTTGCAAGCGCACCAAATTCGACGGTTTGACATCGCGATGAATGAGGCCGGCTTTGGCCGCCGCTTCTAACCCGGTGGCCGCATCAAGTGCGGCCAGTGCGGCTTCGCTCGAATGCAGTGGACCATGATTCTCGATCAGCGATCCTAGATCGATGCCATCAAGGAATTCCATCGCGATGTAGGGCCGCTCATCGAACACACCGGTGGCAAATACCTGCACCACGGCAGGGTGGCTCACCGCGGCCACAGCGCGGCCTTCGCGGATAAATCGGGCCCGCAATTCTGGGTTGTCGCGATGTTTTTCGGACAGCAGTTTGATCGCAACTTTGCGGTTCAAGCCGATATCGACGGCGCGATACACTTCGCCCATGGAGCCCGAGCCAATGATGCCCTCGACGCGATAAGCGTCGATGATGGTTCCTGTAACAGGTGCCGGCACGACGACAAGCATATGCCAGTCCTGGCGACGCAGTAGCTCCCGGCGTGCGAAAAAATCGACTTACTCGTAGCGGGGTGCATCGTCGCGCTTGGCCATATTCTCAAATCGGGTAAAGCGGCCTTCGAACCGAGTCTCGACGGTGCCGGTTGCACCATGGCGGTTTTTGCCAATGATGACTTCAGCGATGTCGGGGTTCTCGGCGTCTTTGTTGTAAACCACGTCGCGGTAAATAAACATGATTACGTCGGCGTCTTGTTCGATCGCGCCTGATTCCCGCAAGTCCGAGAGCTGGGGCCGTTTGTCGGTTCGGTTTTCCAACGAACGGTTGAGCTGCGACAGTGCCACTACCGGGCATTCGAGTTCTTTGGCTAGACCCTTGAGGCCACGCGAAATTTCTGAAATTTCTTGTTCCCGCGACGCTTTGGCGGCTTGCGGCGAGCCTCGCATCAGCTGCAAGTAATCGACGACAATGAGGCCCATCTTTTTGCCTGCGAACAATTCTTTGTTCGAGCGAAAGCGGCGGGCGCGGGCCCGCAATTCGCGCAACGAAAGCGCCGGGGTGTCGTCGATCAGAATGGGTGATTTTGACAACGTATTGGCGGCGTACGTTAGGTTGGTCATGTCTTGGCGCTGCAATTGGCCGCGCCGTAACGCCGACGAATCGACGCGAGCTTCGGAACAAAGCAGCCGTTCGGCCAACTGGGTCGACGACATTTCGAGCGAAAAAACCAAGCACGGCCAGCCCCCGGTGATGGCCGCGTGTTGGGCAATCGACAAGGCGAACGAGGTTTTCCCCATGGCCGGGCGAGCTGCGAGAATAATGAGTTCGGTAGGCTGCAAGCCGGCGGTTTTGGCGTCAAGGTCGGCGAACCCGGTGGCCACGCCGGTAATACCGTCGGAGGACGCAAAGCGTTCATCAAGCGAGCTGAATACCTTTTTGATTAGGCTCTTGATGCTCTCTGGGCCGCTGCCACCTTTTTTTTGCGTGACTTCAAAAATTTTTGCTTCGGCTTCGTCGAGATAGTCCCGAACTTCGAGATTTTCTTCGTAGCCTCGTTCGAGGATTTCGCCCGACGCCAGCATCAACCGCCGCGCTTGATGTTTCTCCATCACGATTTCGGCGTAGGTCACGACGTTATCAGGGGTCGGCACGCGCATGGCGAGCTCACCTAAAAACGCAATGCCGCCGATCGCTTCGAGCTTGCCGGTTTTTTCAATTTCGACTTCGACGGTGACCACGTCGATCGGTTTGGCGTTGGCCTCTAATGCGCGGATTGCAGCAAACACCACCTTGTGCCGATGGTCGTAGAAATCTTCGACATCGATGGTGTCGAGTTGGGTCAACACCTCGTTTCGCAACAAAATACCACCTAACACCGAGGCTTCCGCGTCGAGGTTATGGGGCAGTACTCGTCGATCGCGGGCCATGGCGCGTACCCTAGCAGACTTCGCCGCGCCGATTCCAAAGCTCCGCGAAAATCGCGCTGGTAACGTACGGAGCATTTTGGATGCCCTGTGCGACTAACGCAAATTCCGCGCGCTGGTAACGTACGGAGCGTTTTGGATGCCCTGTGCGTCTAACGCAAATTCCGCGCGTGAGTAACGTGCGGCGGGGCGGCAACCGCTGCTCGCGAGTTACGTGCCGATCACGGTAGACGCATTCGATCGAAACGCTTGAACTTTTCAAAGTACGCTAGAGCGTCAACTCGGACGCCGGTCCACGCACCTCGAACCACCGCGCTCGATCAACACAATGTGCCGCAACGCCATCAGCGTGGCTCGCACGGCTTTGCTGCACGCTTGCTATGGCTTGGAGGCCGTGGTCGGAGCGCCGAGTACGCATTCTAGTTGCAAAGGGGTTCGTTCAGTCCCAGGCGAGGGACGTTCAGTGGCGCGCGAGTAACGCGCGGTGGGATGAATGCCGGCGACTTGTCGTCGGCAGAAGGGACGGGCAGGCGGGCAGGTCCCTTGAAAAATGACCGACTTGTCGTCGGCAGAAGGGACGGGCAGGACCATTTGTAATGGCCCGCGCGAGTAACGCGCGGTGGGTTGAATGCCGGCGACTTGTCGGCGGCAGAAGGGACGGGCAGGTCCCTTGAAAAATGACCGACTTGTCGGCGGCAGAA
>JAYWHS010000438.1:0-3962 GCA_043777635.1 Kofleriaceae bacterium
GGTTCCGTCGACGTTCGACGATACTGTTTGGAACGGCAACCCAGCTTTCGGGAAAGTAATGCCATAATCCGTTGTCCGCACCGTGCCGTATTCACCGTCAGTCGCAGTGACCTGCATAAACGACATAAACTCATGTCGATCGCGATCGTAGACTGGTCCAAAATAGGTGTAGGACGTTGTTCGTTGGGTCGTGCGCGACGACTCGCCGGAGAATAGCGCCGTACGTGCGCGGACGATTGAGATGGGCGCGTGTATGGGATATGCCGGCCCATCGCCGACGGTATCCAACAGCGGTGCATAGGTGACGGCCATGCTGTAATTGCCGTTGAGCGACGTTGCATTGAGCAGCTTACGTGGTGCTAGGTAGTTAAGTTTGCGGACAAGCAGCGTTGCCGCATTTGCGGCTTGAGCGGTCTGCGAATTCGACACAAAGTCGGGTAAGCCATCGCCGGTAATGTCGACCAACTGCGCAACCGTATTGCCGGTTTCGTTGGCGGTATTGAGTGCAGCGTTAAAATATGTGGCCCAGCTATTTCCGACATTGGCCGGTGGCGCCGCGGACAAGGTGTACGTAACTGCGGTGGCATCCCAACTGCCACCATTGTTGTAGCGCACGCTAAAGGTGTTGCCCTCACGCTCATCACGATGAACGATGTCGGGTAAGCCATCACCGTTGAAGTCACTCAAGTCTTCAATCGACCAGTAGTATCCTGTCTCTGCCGTGTTTGCGATACCCAGCGTCGCGGGGCCATTGCTTAGCGTGGTAACGGGTTGGAAGGCTGCGCCGGTGCCAAAGTACGCCAATAAATTTGTGCCGGGTTCCCAGTGCAAGAAATCAACCAGGCCGTCTCCGTTGATATCTTTGAGTTCATTAACTTGAATGTTGTTGAACGTCTGGCCGTTGCTAAACCCAACCGAATCAAACGTTGCCCGCAGGCATGACGGAATCCCGACCCAACACGGTGGTGCGGCCACCGACTGTGCTGCTAACAGCCCCTCGGCCGTGGCCGTGTTGTATCTAACGAACAGCGTTGCACTTGACGTCTCAAGCCAATCAGGGCGGCCATCGCCATTGAAATCGGTGATCTCTCGGTCTGTGTAACGAAAGCCGCCAATTTGGTGTTCCCGTCGCAGCTCGGTCCAAGGATTAGATATTTGTTGGCATGCATTGAAGCCGTGATCGTTACCGAGGCAAACTTCAGTTTTCGGTGTGCGGTAGCGCAAAATATCTGGCAGGCCATCGCCGTTGTAGTCCATCAGCTCGCGATAGGATTTGCTGTCACCGTTGCTGGATTTTTCACTAGCACGAATGGCGCAAGGATAAGGATCGCCGAGCGAATCGATTGGCGCAGGCGGCAGGTTCCAAAACACTCGCAAAAATCCGTTGCCTTGGTTCAGCCATACTGTCCAGTAGCGTGATGATGTCGCGCATGTTGACGCATCGATAAGATCTGGACGACCATCGCTATTCACATCAGCTAATGAAATGGTGGTCGTCGACGCTGACGTGCCGGCAAATATCGGTGGCGCTGAGGTTGTTTGCCCTAGTACCGATGGAAAAAATGGTGCCGTGCTAACAAACCCAACCCACTCTTGGGCGGTTTCCGTTGCGCCGCTCGATGTTGGATTTGCATAGTTGAACAGATCTGCGGGCAGACTGCCTTCTGCAATCGACCGCAATACAAACATATTGTTGAGGTTGGTCCCCGTGGGCAGTTGATAACCAAATGTGTACGTGCGGCTAGTTGGCGAATTGCTTGGAATCTTGGCAGGTGCGCTGCCGGTGGCATGTTGTGGAGCATTGATGATGATTGTGTTGAGCCGTTGCCGGCCGAATTCGCGTTTATAGCCAGCGCGATATGACACAGGCACCGATGTGCCAGCGGCCCAGTGATTTACCCAGTTGAGGTAAACCGATTGCACTGGACCAACACCTTGGTCACTATTGCCACCGTAAAGAATCGACGACAACCTGGAATTGCCACCGGGATCTAGTAGATAGTTGTAGTTGGCGTAGTTGCTATGAGTGTCGACAATTTTTTCGACCATCCAAGCCGAGGTCGTCGCCAACGCTGACACATCGCTACCGCGACGGGATGTTGTAGATGTGCCGCACTCCACTCGCACGGCATCCGTGCGTAACACTCGCCACTGGTTGCCTTTGCGTAGATATTGCGAGAATGACTGTTCAGGCGTTTCGCGATACTCCAACCAGCCATCTGCGATGGTTACTCCAGTAGCGACCAACTCACGGACACTTTGGCCGTTGCGGTATTGATATGCATCCATCTGAAAGTTGGCAGCCACGTTGGGCATACCGTGGCGGGTGGAACGCTCAATCATCGGAACGGTAAGTTCCCAACCGAAACCGTATTCAGAATTGCCGCCGCTTGATGAGTATTGCAGTGAAAGTTGCGGGGCTAACCGGGCGGGCGGCAACACAAAATCGTATGAATAGCTCACTGAACCGGAAGATTCGCCGACTGCAAGCAATGGCGTGAGCCGCTGCATGAAGTTGCGCCCCTCGGCTAATTCGCGCGATTTGAACGGTAGCTTGGCCTGCGCGAACGCAGAACTTGCCGTGCTAAGGACAACAAATAGCCCTGCCAACAGGCAGACACGTTGTAGCCTCGCTTTAGCTTTTAAAAATAGCCGAGCCGAGCCGAGCCGAGCCGAGCCGATACCATGCCAATATTTTTTCCCACGTAGTGCAACTACAGGAATCAGCAGCAACTACGCAATGCGCGACGAAATTTTTCAGCAACGTTTTGGCAACAGTCCGTAAATCACCGATTGAAATTCCTCTGTGGCGGAATTTTCCTGCCGATCGATTCGTTGAACAAAAGTTAGTGCAGGTGTTACGTCTGCCATAGAGAATGTCTTGCGCATCGGCTGCGGTAGCCCACCGCGATGTTGCGATTCGCAACAACGACGATCCAGAGGGCACGATCCGCGATCAGCTAACCTACTGATTTCACGAGAAATCATTTCCCGGCGACGCAGCGTTTTTGGCAGCGAAAATGGCACGGCTATTGATACGCTGTGGACCGTGCGCAACCCATTATCGTTGTTACGAATCGCGGCCTTGGCTCTTGGTTGCGTTTTATTGCCAGGCTGCCCCGGCGAGCAGCGGCCGAGCAATGACGATGCCGGGGTAACGCCCGATGCCGCGCCGGATGCGCCGATCAATCCGGTTTGCGCCAATCCGATTGCAAGCTGCACCACGACGTTCACGTATCGCGGCAGCGCGCAATCGGTGAATCTGCGCGGCGACTTTGCAGCGGACGGCTGGACGGTTGGCGTGCCGATGGTGCAAGGCGGCGATGGGGCGTGGACCGCAACGGTGCCAGTGACCGATAATCAAATCATCGTTTACAAATTTGTGGTCGACAACACCTGGATCGCCGACCCAGCTAATCCACGCAAAAGCCCCGATGGCTTTGGTGCCGACAACTCGGTGGTTCGTGCTGATTGCGACAATTGCCCAGCGCGTGCGGCCATCGACTGGCGCGACGCGATTATGTATTTCGTCATGATCGACCGGTTCAGTGATGGCAGCGCCAATAACAACGCGCCGGTCTCCGGGGTGGAAGCACCGGGTAACTACATCGGCGGTGACTTGATTGGGCTAAAAACTAAGATCGACGAAGGCTATTTCTCCGCGCTCGGCGTTAACACGCTGTGGATCACCTCACCAATCGACAACGCCGACAATGCCAATCCGGGCTCCGATGGCCACGCGTATTCTGGTTATCACGGCTATTGGCCGGGCGACCTCAACAAAGTTGAAACCAAAATCGGCACCGATGCTGAACTCAAAGCTGTGGTCGATGCAGCTCACGCGCGCGGCATCCAAGTGTTGATCGACTACGTCATGAACCACGTACACTCGAACAGCCCAACCTATGCAGCGCACCGCGATTGGTTTTGGCCTAACGAAAACGGCTTTGGCGGCAACTGCG
>JAYWHS010000439.1:0-3959 GCA_043777635.1 Kofleriaceae bacterium
CGAACCCGACCACATCACGACATCGGCGCGCTTGCCAACTTCGAGGGTGCCGGTCACTGAGTCGATGCCGAGCACCCAGGCTGGGTTGGCGGTGATCCAGCGCAGCGCATCACTGTCGGTCAACGTCACGCCTGCCGCGCGGCCCGCAGCCAGGGCTTTGGCGGCCTCTTGATTCAAGCGTTGAATACCAATCGGCGAATCCGAGTGAATCGTCGCGCGGCCACCTTGCTCGGTAAACAAGGCGGCATTTTCGGTGATGCCGTCAAATGCTTCAAACTTAAAACCCCACCAATCCGCCCACGTATTTATCGCGATGTTGCGTTTGACCAGCAAGTCGCGAATTTTGTACGCTTCGAGCGCATGGTGGAACGAACGGATTTTGAAGCCAAATTCATCGGCGATTGCCATCATCTGCGCCATGTCGCTGGCTTTGTAGCAGTGGATTTGCACCAGCACGTCGCCACGCAACACGGCGGCCAAGGTTTCAAGTTTGAGGTCGCGTGCCGGCGGAGTCGGCCCAACTTCGCCTTTGATGCCGGGCGCCGATGACTGCTTTTTCCATTCGGCGTTGAGTGTGCTGGCACGTTCGCGCCGGGCCAGCCATTGCACGCGTTCGCGTGAGTAAGCGCTGACTTTACGTTCATATTCGGCTGCATCGGCAAATGCCGTTCGGAACGCAGCATATTCGCCCATTCGAGTGCCAGGGCCACCTTTGTCGCCATAGACCCGTTTAGGATTTTCGCCACAGGCCATTTTTATCGTAGCGGGTGCACCAACAAAAGCTGCTTCTTCGGCGGTACGGGCCGGTTGCATGGCCACGGTAAAGCCTCGGCCGCCTACGAGATTTGCCGAGCCTGGCAATATCAGCGCAGTAGTTACGCCGCCGGCAAGTGCGCGGGTAATTTGCGGGTCGTTCGGATCATAGCCATATTCGGCGCGGGCTTGCGCAGTGACCGGTGCAGTCATCTCATTGCCGTCGGTGGTGCCACGTCCGCTCGGCGCGCTGTACACGCCGATATGCGAATGGGCATCGATGATACCTGGCGTGACCACGCTACCGGTGCCATCAATTTCAAGTGTATCCGCAGGTGTCGGTGGCTCGGCTTGATCGCGATCGTTTCCAACGTAGGTAATTGCACCGCCGCTCATCATCAACGTGCCACGCGCAAAAACGTCGCCGGTCGCGGTCATGATCGTTGCGTGGCGAATCACGTAGTTTCGCGCGCGGCGGTTTATTGCGGCTTTGCCGAGGTCGCGAAATTGGCTTGGGCGGGTGGCTCGGCCGTCTAATTCTGGATCTGCCCAGGGCTGCACCACGTCGAGTTCAGGCGCTACAGACTTTTTCGTAGTCGGATGCGCACAGCCGCACATAAAACCGCTAAAAACCGCTAAATGCAACCAGTCGCGCCTGAGGATCCCCATCATGTGATGTTTGTACCCTCAAGCTGGCATCTGGGTAAATGGCTAGCTATAGAAGTGGTGTGTTGAGGTGGAAAAGTTGCGAACCGGCATAAAACCGGCTCACACTAATTCTTGTAAACACAGTTCGTCAGTCAATCAAGGAGCTCTCGGAATGATCAAGTCTAGTTTTTTTGTCGCAACTCTCGCAACTCTTTCGCTTGCAGCCAACGTTGCCTACGCTGAAGGCGAAGAGCCAGCTGCTGACCCAGCCGCAGATGCGGCCGCTGAACCAGCCGCTGAACCAGCCGCCGAACCAGCTGCTGAACCGGCTGCCGACGCTGCGCCCATGGGCGGTCGTCACATCACTGGTGACCTCATCAACGGTTCGTTGACGGTTGCCAAAAACAAAATCGTTGTTGGTGCAGGCGTCGGTATTGGTCTCAAAGATCCATTTCCAATTGGCATTGGCGCTGATGGTACCGGTCCTATCCCAGGCCCATCCCAAGGTCTGTGGGCTCGTTACGGCGTCAATGATAAAATTGACGTTGGCGTAGGCTACGGCTTCTCGCTCAAAGATTTCGAAATCAAAGGTGACTTGCAAGTTACCGCTGGTTACGCAGTCCTTGCAGGCGCTGCAGGCGGCAAGCTCGATCTCGCAGCACGCATCAATGCGGGCTACAACGTGCTTGGTGAAAAAGTCGATCCAATCGGCTTGGGCGCTGACCTTCGCTACCGGTTGAGCGACAAGATGGCATTGTACTCGAGCAACCAATTGGTAATCGGTGTTGCCGAAACGACGGTCGGGGTTCCACCCGCCACGGTCACAATCACTGATGGCAAATACCTGCAATTGCCAGTTGGCTTCGCATTCGCAGTCAATCCAAAGTTGGCCGTACACGCATCGACCAACCTGGCAGTAATCAAAATTGCTGATAGCGCAACCGGTTTCATCTTCGCTGACTTCATTCCGCTCAACGTGGGCGCAATGTACAGCGTGAGCGACAAGCTCACGGTCGGTGGCGCATTGACCTGGGTTGACCTCAAAGCTGACGCCGGCGTTCTCGGCCTTGGCCTCGCAGCTCGCTTCGCGCTGTAATTTTCAGTTCACTGTTTCGCAAGCGGCGTCTTCGGGCGCCGTTTGGCGTTTGTGGCGTCGGTTGATGAATCGTGTCGCGGGAGCTACTGCACGCAGGCCAGCGCCAACAAGCCTGTCACGTGGCATGGCTTTGGGCCGATGTCGAATAGCGGTACCTGGTTGCGGCAAAATGTACCGATGCCGAGCTCTGGCACAAACGCGCTGCTGCGCACATCCGTCCAGGAAAGTTCAAACCTACGGGGAAAACCTGAGCTGCGCTCGAACCCACCGTTGTCGTCGAAAGCCAGCCAACCGTCGTGGGCAATGCGTATTGTTACGCAGCGAGCGCCGCTGGTCGCGTCAAAGATGGTAAGTACGCCTTCTTTATTTTGCGCCACAATCAAGTGGGTTGATGACGCGACGTGGGTTACCCGGTCGAAGCAGCGCAACTTGCGAATGTTGCCGCTGGCGATGTCACAGCAGTTCAGCACCTCGGTTGCAGACGTGAACAGCGTCGTGCCGTCGTCGCTCAAGCGAAGTTGAAGTTTAGGTGGTTTGCCCATCCGCGTGAAACGCTGCAGCAGCCGGCTGGGGGCGAGCGCTGAGGCAATTTTTGCGGTGGTGCCGCGGCGCGCACCGGACTGCTCGCTGGACTCGCGGGTGTTCGCACCGTGATTTTCACTAAGGCTTGCGTAAACCTCGATGCTGCCACCCGTACCAACGATGGCGGCAACCCCCGCAACCTGATCGACGTCGGCGAGTTCGCCCGATCCTGGCGGAGCAAGGCTCGGGGCTGCGCAAACTGAACCGGTTCTAAAGTCGATGCGAATCGGGCGAGGTGGCTGGCCGTCGCGGTCTACGTAGGCAAGATCCAGCAGGTGTGGCTCCGCGAATCGCATCCCCACCGCCGCTCCGTCGCAATAGCGGGTAACCAGCGCGGCCACTTTTTTTTCGCCCAGCGTCACCGTTGCAGCCTACTGCACTTTGCCATGGACCTTGCGTGGTCTACGCTCACCGCCAGGCGCAGCGCTGCAATCGACCGCGCCGCATTCGGCCCGCATATCGCACCGGCCCGCGATCGGTGCCCTGCTGTGTGGCCGCTACCGCGTGCGTTGGCTGGTTTTTCGAGCTAGCGTCCCTTTGCGCTCATGAACCCCGACGACCTGCCATTTCCCGCCAGCCTGTGCCACCGCTGCGCCTTCGTGCGCTACAACGGCAACAAGCGCGGCTCGATCTTTGTCCAGTGCACAGCGCCCGGCCTCGCCAAGTACTACCCCCAGCCGGTAGCCCGCTGCCAGGCCATGCAAGCGGCCCTAGCGCCCAACGATCCCAAACTTCCGTCGTGATACCTGTCGATCCGCTCCCTGGCATCTTGACACTCCCGGGGTACTTCGGCGAAAACTAGCGCAATTCCGAAGTAGCTCAGTGGTAGAGCAGGCGGCTGTTAACCGCCTGGTCGTAGGTTCGAACCCTACCTTCGGAG
>JAYWHS010000440.1:0-3955 GCA_043777635.1 Kofleriaceae bacterium
GGCGGGACGGTGTTTCTCGACGAAATTGGTGAGTTGCCGCTGGCGATGCAGCCCAAGCTATTGCGAGTTTTAGAAAGCAAAGAAGTCCGGCGAGTCGGCGGTTCGACTTCTATCGACGTCGATATTCGTGTGATTGCCGCGACCAATCGCGATCTTGGCGTCGAAGTAAACCGTGGCCGATTCCGCGAAGATTTATTTTATCGGCTGGCGGTGGCGCGCGTCCAAGTACCGGCGTTGCGTGATCGTCGTGACGATATACCGTTGCTGATTGACCACCTTTTGGCCAACACGCCGGATGGTGGCGATACTCAACTAGCAACTGAAACTATCGATTTGATGTTGAAGCACGATTGGCCTGGCAACGTGCGCGAGTTGCGCAACGTGATTGAACGTGCGGTGTTGTTGGCTGAATCGCCGCAAGGGCCAGACAGCTTCCAAAAAAGTCACAGCTCGCCTGCTGCGGTCGGCGCGGTGACGCTGACTCCGTCGACAACCGCAACTGCCGCTGAAGTAATGATGTCGGTCCCGGTTGATGTTTCGGTTGCCTTTAAGACTGCAAAACAAGATGTGATCAATGAATTTGAGCGGCGCTACATTCTCAAATTGCTGGCGCAATACGATGGCAACATATCTGCGGCGGCGCGCGCCGCAGGCATTGACCGCATGTCGATTCATAAAATGCTGCACCGCTTAGGGATCGCGAACGCCGCACGCGAATGACATCGTCTGTCGCGGGGTGTGGTTCGTCACAATTGTTCGCATTTTCAACTACTTATGTAACGCATTGGGCAACAACAGCAGTTTTTGCTGCTTGACCGATTGCGACTGATAGAGGACGTTTGCCGCCTACATGCGAGTTAACACCTTTTTGTTTTGTACATTGTTGTTGGTCGTTGCGTCGGCATGCGGGCCCAAGGCTCGAAATACCGGGCCCGATTGCACGAGTGTTTGCTCGGCGCTGGGATTTCAACAATGCCGCGAAGACGGCACCTTTGAACCTGTGGTCGCGTGCGGCCCCGAAGAGGTTTGTGATCTTGTGCAAGGCTGCGTGGTATGTGTAGCCGGACAAACGTATTGTGGTGGCCCAGATGAATCTGAAATCTGGACCTGCAATGCCGATGGCACCGGCGGTAGCAAGAGCATGGATTGCCCGGCCGACACGGTTTGTTCGCAAGGCGAATGCAAAGACGCATGTGCGCGTGCGCTCGATGAGCCGAGCAATGTCGGTTGCGACTTCTGGGCTGCCGATCTCGACAATGAACCGGCGATTTCTTTTCCGGGTCTAAGCAGCGATGCTGCCGCAGCGCAATACTCGGTGGTGATCGCGAACAACAACGATTACGAAGTTGCAGTGAAAGTCACCAAGAACGCCGGCCGAGTCGGCCAGCCGCTCAATGAACAAATTGTCATTACCGTTGCAGTGCCTCCGAAAACCGCCAAACGCATCGATTTACCGCAGCGTGAACTCGACGGCACGATGGGCCAAAACAAAGCGTACAACCCGGCCTCGACAACCCACACCTTTGTGTCGCCGCACGCATATCACATCGTGTCCACCGCGCCGGTGGTGGCCTATCAGTTCAATCCAATTGTGCAGCAGTTTTCCAACGATGCGTCGACGCTCATTCCGGTGCAGGCGTTGGGCACCAATTACTTCGTGATGGGCTACTCCACCGCGAACCCGTGCAGCATTAATCTCGGTAGTGGCCCACAGTTTCCAGGCGTGCCTGACCACGGTGCGATCACCATCATTCCGATTGAAGACAACACCCAGGTTACGGTCACCGCGACCCACCCAATTTTGAAGTCGGGCGGCGACTCGGGGCTAGTGATTCCTTCGACTCCAGCCAACACCCCGTTGATGATGACGCTCAATCGCTACGACGTGGCAAATTTGGAATCCGATCAACCGACGAATGTCGGGCCATTTGAATGTGCGCAGGCCGTCAATACTCGCAACGGCGATTTTACCGGTACTCAGATTCGCTCGAACAAAAAGATTTTAGTGTTTACGGCTCTGGAACGTGGTGCCACATTCGGTGGGGCAACCCCAGCGCCAACGCCGTCGCCAAATTGGACCATGCAAGACGGCATGTGTTGTACAGATCACATGGAAGAACAAATGCTGCCGACTACCGCGCTGGGTAAAGAATTTGCGGTCACCCGCAGCCCGATTCGCTCAACCGATGCCAGCTGGACCGAACCGGATATCATGCGGGTGCTTGCCACCGAAGACAACACCACAGTCGTCACGACTGCGCCTGGGGTTGGAACGTTTACCCTCAACAAAGGCAAGCAGCGGACGTTCCCGGCAACCGCTGCGTTCACGTTATCGGCCGACCGACCTATTATGGTCGCGCAGTACTTGGTGAGTCAGCATTTCATTCCCGATGGTTTCATTGGCGATCCATCCATGTTGATTTTGCCAACCGCGGAGCAATATCGCAAAGACTATGTGTTTTTGGTGCCGGGCACATTCCGCGATAACTATGCAGTGTTGTCGAAACCGATCGATGCGGCCGTCGTGATCGACGGTACGCCACTGGGCATGCGCGCCAATTGTAAAACTGCACCGATCGGTACGGTTGCCGGCACGGTGTATGAGCAAGTTACTTGTACGTTAGGCGATGGCCAACACACATTGTCGTCGGATAAACCGGTTGGCTTGTCGGTGTACGGGTATTACAATGTTGGATCGTATGCGTTCGTCGGTGGCTCGGATGTGAAAATCATCAATCCGGTTGAGTAGACGTAGTTCGGTACCCGCGGTATCAGCTGGCCATGAGCTCAATCCCGCCAGCTTCCGCTGCACTGGCCGCTGCGTACGATGCTGAGTCGTTTCGCCGCGAAGGTCACCGACTAGTTGATGCACTGGCCGATAGCCTAGCGCAGGCGCAACGTGGAGCAGGGCAGGTGCTGCCAGCCTTGGATCCTGTGCAGGGGCGGGCGCACTGGGCGTTGCAACCCGCCGATCTTGCCGGTGGCGCAGATCCTCTTACCGAATGGCAACGCATCATCGCAGCGTCGACGATGTTGCATGATCCACGCTGTGCCGCTCATCAAGTTGCGCCGCCATTGCCGCTGGCGTCGTTATCCGAATTGGTGGCCGCTCATCTCAACAACGGCATGGCCATTTTTGAAATGGGCCCAGCCGCAGTGCCGATCGAACTCACCGTGCTGCGCTGGTTCACCGACGCCTTGGGCTGGCCCAGCACGGCGGGCGGTTGTTTCACCTCGGGAGGCTCGGTCGGCAATCTCACCGCGATGCTTGCGATTCGGCAGTTGCGTGGAGGTTACGACGTGTGGCGCGAAGGCGCCCATGCCGGGCCACCGTTGGCGGTGATAACCTCGGCGCAAGCGCATTATTCGGTGGCGCGCGCACTCAAAATTATGGGCTGGGGCGATGCTGGAGTAATCACCGCGCCGGTCGATGCGCATTTTCGGTTGACGGGTGCCGCTGTCGAAGCGGCGTTGCTGCAAGCGCATGGTGATGGGCGTAAGGTAATCGCTATCGTGGCGTCGGCTGGGTCGACTGCAACAGGAGCGTGTGATCACCTCGATGAGTTGGCTGATGTTGCGGCTGCTCACAATCTTTGGTTGCACGTCGATGGTGCGCATGGTGCTTCGTTAGCGGTAGCGCAAAGTCCGACGCTGCGGGCAAAATTACGAGGCATTGAGCGCGCTGACTCGGTGGTGTGGGATGCGCACAAAATGCTGATGATGCCAGCGCTCGTTACGGCAGTTTTGTTTCGCGAGGAGCAGCATGTGTATGCATCGTTCGCGCAGCAAGCTGCCTATCTGTTTGCGCAAGGCCAAGCGCCCGCAACGTGGTGGGATATGGGGCAACGCACGGTGGAATGCACCAAGCGCATGATGGCGATGGAGCTGTACGTAAGTTTGCGGGTGCATGGCGCGGCGATGTTCAGCGAGATCGTGGAACGCCAGTGCGCGTTAG
>JAYWHS010000441.1:0-3953 GCA_043777635.1 Kofleriaceae bacterium
GCACTATGCAGCACGACCAAATTCCAGTCAAGCTGGAAAAATGTCGATTTCAAGGAATTCATTTAGCCATTATCAGCTACTTACGAGTTTTGCCTAGATTTAGGCAGGTTTGAGCAGATCGCTCTAACGCATCGCATAATCGGGTTTAAAACGTTGGGTAATTTTGCGCTGGTTAGAATGCTTTGGCATCTGGTTAGACTCGGCTCCGTGGTTAGACAAGCCAGTCCTTGAGCGGTAGTGTCCTGGCTATCTGACGTGAGGAACACTGTGTATTCACCATCAAAAACACTATTGGCCAGCGCTGCGTTCGCCGGAGCGCTCTTGGTCCCAGGCGTGGCTGTGTCAGCCCCGTCAACTCTTGGCCCAACCCCCGCTAAACCCGCAGCTGCTGCCACCAAAACTACGCAACCAAAGGTCGAGACCTTTGCCCTTCCCAACGGTTTGCAAGTCGCATTTATGCGCCTTGACGCCGCGCCAGTGGTTGCGGTGCAGGTCTGGTACCACGCCGGTTCCAAAGACGAAGCGCGGGACAAACGCGGCTCGGCCCACATGTTTGAACACATCATGTTTAAAGGCACGGCGCGCGTCCGGCCCGAAGACCATGCGCGATTCCTTAATAGCGTGGGCGGTACGGTCAACGCTGCGACCGATGAAGATGCCACGCATTACATCAACCTTGTGCCCGCTACCTACCTCGACTTCACGCTAGAGCTCGAAGCCGAACGGATGCGCAACTTGTTATTTCGCGACGCCGTGATAACGACCGAACGCGAAGTTGTTAAAGAAGAAATTCGCCAACAACTCAATACGCCGATCACCCGCGGGTTTTGGCGATTCCTCGCGACCGCTTACACTAAACATCCGTATGCATGGACGGCCGCCGGCACGATTACCGACTTGGACAACACCAAAACGGGTGACCTCAAAACTTTTTATGATGCCTATTACCAACCCAACAATGCCTTGGTGGTTGTGGTTGGCAATGCGACCCTCGACGAAGTAAAAGCGTCGGTAACCAAACGGTTTGGCAGTATCGCAGCTGGCCCGACCCCACCGCGGCCATCACTTGCAGCGGTTGAGCCCGAACAAACCGCCAAGCGCCGCGAAGTTGCCCAGGCCAGTCAACTTGGCTTGGTCATCGCTGGTTACAAAATCCCGCCAGCCAAACATGTCGATGTGTACGCGCTGCAACTAGCGTCGTTGATTATGGGCAACGGCGAATCGTCACGGTTGCGCGCGCGCATCAAGCACCCTGACATAAAACTGAAGCGTGCCATCGGCATTGATGGTGGCGTGCAAGCCCAGCTGCGCGAAGAAACCGGGATGTGGATGATGCTCGGTGCGTACATCAACCCCGGTGATGTGGATACGCTGGAAGCAGCGATGTTCGACGAAGTTACCAAATTGATCAGCAGCCCACCGACCGCCGACGAACTGCGCCAAGCCAAGAACCAAATCCAAGCCAGCGTAACGTTCTCGCTTGAAAACGTTACCGGCATGGCCGACCAAATTGGGCGTTCGTGGATTTTAACCGGCGATGCCGGCGCATTTTTGCGCGACGTCGCAGCGTTAGAAAAAGTCAGCGCTGCCGACGTGGTGCGCGTAACCAAACAATACTTAACCCCCGAACGCGCAACGGTGTTGGTGATTCCGCCCAAGACCACGGTGCTCGATGCAGCTCCCGCAGGTGCCAAATGAACTCCGATTTAACAAATACAGGGACCGTCCCGGCCCTTTTGCCGACGACACGTCGCCGATGGGTAGCGGGCTATTCCTTATTGTTCGCGCTAACTGCTTGCGGCCCGAAGCCGACCATGTCGATTGTGCCGACGCTGCCCGGTGATGGCGATCAAAACATCGTGAAAGATCCAGGCCCAAAACCCCCGGTTGTGGTTGCGCCACCTGCGCTAGTTGCTGATGAATGGAGCGCGCGCAAAGATCTGCTGGCACCACCTGCGGCCCAACCAGCCGCGCGCATTGCGTTGCCACCGATTCAAACCTTCCAACTACGTAATGGCCTTGAAGTCATTGTCGTCGCCAGCGCCAAATTGCCGGTGGTAAGCATGCAGCTCGCCATCAAAGCCGGCCGGATGCACGAGCCGTTAGCCCGACTCGGCGTCGCCGACCTTACTGGCGATATGCTGTTGCGTGGCGGCACCACCAAACATGATGCCCGGCAATTGGCGCGCATCATTGATTTCGTCGGCGGCACAATGGGCGCGAATGCCGGCTACGAAGCTACGGTTTTGTCATGCAGTGTCATGGCCAAAAACATTGGTACGTGTCTGCAACTCTTGCCCGAGGTCGCAACCAAGCCAGCGTTTGCCTCCACCGAAATGGGTCCGGTATGGCAAGGTAAAATCGCTGAAGTCCGCGGCCGCCTTGACGACGCAGCCCAGTTGGCCTCCGCTCACGTGCAAAACTTATTGTGGGGCAACGAACATGTGCGTGGCTGGTTACCGTCGGAACCGCGCATTGCTGCAATTACCCGCGACGATTTACTAACCTGGCACAAAACCTGGTTTGTGCCTAACAACGCCGTGCTGGTGATTAGTGGCGACGTCAAGGTCGCCAAACTTCGCAACGAGTTAGAAGCGGCGTTCGGTGGTTGGAAAAAATCCGCAGTGCCGCCAACGCCAAAATATGCACAACCGGGGCTATCGGGGATTCGCGTGCGGTTGGTTGACAAACCCGGCCAAACTCAAACTCAGATTCGCGTTGCTCAATACGGTATTGCCCACGACGACCCGCAGTTTTTCGACGCCACCGTGTGGAATTACATTTTGGGCAGTGGCGATTTTTCGTCGCGCTTAATGAATGTGGTGCGCGTCAAAGGCGGCAAAACCTACGGCGCCAATTCGGCGTTCGATCGCAACCTCGATCGCGGTTCGCTGATCGCGTCGACGTTTACCCGCAACTCGGAAGCGTTGGCAACCACACGTTTGGTCACCGAAGAATTGGCCAAGATGGCCAAAGAAGGGCCGTCGGTCGCCGAAGTTGCTCGTGCTACCGCAAATATCGCGGGTGCGTATGGCGTGCGATTTCAATCTGCGGCCGATGTCGGCTCGGCGATTATGGGTGCCAACCTGCACGGCTTCAACGAAGAATACGTTGCAACCTACGCCCAACGCATCGCCCAAGTTGACACAGCCGCAGCCAAAGCTGCCGCTGAAAAAGTGATCGATACCCGCAATTATGTTGTGGTGTTGGTTGGCGACGCCAAAGATCTTGAACCACAACTTAAGGCCGCTGGCTGGCGCTACGAAAAGGTTAGCTACACCGACCCAATCGGCCCTCAATTGGTCACGGCACCGATTGTGGTTGACGCTAAAGCCGGTGCCGCAGCCAAGGCGCTGCTCGACAGTGCGCTCCTTGCCAAAGGTGGCGAAGCTAGATTGCGCGCGGTCAAATCGTTACGCATGAAAGCCAGTGGCACAACGTTGATCCAAGGGCAAACCGTCGCTATCGAACTAACGCGCACCTTGGTGTTGCCCGACAAGATGCGCATCGACGCCGAGCTTAACCTTGGTCAGAAATTCGTAGTTGCCATTGGCATCGACGGCAACAAAGGCTGGAATCAAGAGCCCACCGGCGTGGTCGAAATGCCGCCCGAAGCATTTGCCTCGATCGCGTTTGAACGTTGGCGCGATCCAGAATTGATTCTGCTGCGGTACCTCGATAAAGGCGTAGTCATCGCGCCGCTATCCGACGACAAGATCGCTGGGCGTGGCCACGCTGTGCTTCGCTTAACCTCGCCGATGGGTGTCAACGTGACGCTGTTCATCGATCGTGAATCCAAAATGATCTCGCGCATCAGCTTTGAAGAAGGCGGCGCGATTTCAGTCGATGATTTCGAAAACTACAAAGCCGTCAACGGCATTTTGGTAGCCCACACTCGGACCAGCACAGCCCCTGGCCGCACCACCAAGGTCAAGCTGAATTCCATCGAGTTT
>JAYWHS010000442.1:0-3952 GCA_043777635.1 Kofleriaceae bacterium
CTGAGTCATTGTAAGCAAACCCGCCGCCACCGCTTGACCTTGGCCGCGCGCCAGCGACAATGCCGGCAATGACTCTTGTAACTGCTGACCACGTCGACAAAACCATTGCGGCGTTTACCCGTTTAGATCAACGCGGCGACCGCAAAGCCATGAACAAGTTGGCGCTGCGCCTGCAAAAAGAGCAGCCGGTGCTGCTGCAATACGCCGCTGGCGTGCGTGGCGAACATGGCGATGCCACCGGCGAAGCCGCGGTATTTTACGCCACCTTGATTTGGGCCATGTTCGACCGTTCCCGCAATGGCGAAACTCTGCCACGGGTCACCTTGGAAAATCTGACGGCCGCCGAGCTGGCAGTGAATGCTTCCGTCGACGCTACCGCTGGGTTTGCCGAGCTGCCACCGCAAGAGCGTATCGTGCCGCTGGTCGCGCAATTGCAGCCACACATCAGCGCCAAGCTGCAAGAGCTGCTCACCGAAGATGTCAAAGAAGCCGCGATGACGGCTGATACTTGTTCGATTATCGGCAAGCCAACCCAAGTAGTGATCGAAGCTTTCGATGCGGCGGTGACCGGTCGTCGTCCGGGCGAGCGCCAAGGCACTATCGTGGTTGGTTCGACCATTGGCCGCAATGATCCATGTAGCTGCGGCTCGGGTAAAAAGTACAAGAAGTGCCACGGCGCGGTGTAGCCAAGTTCTTGAGATTGCCGCCGCCGTAGGCGCTGCTCCTACGATATTTTCTGGCAAAAACCGCCGCAAATACTGGACCTAGTTCCGGCCTGGCTCTTACCATGGAGCTAATGAGAAATAATTTTGCGTGGTTAGGATTATCTTTGTTGCTGGCAGCGGGTTGCGGCGACGATCCCAAAGCTACACCCGACGGACCATCCGCAGTGAACGAATGCGTGACAGCAAATCCGTGTGTCGCAAATGCGGTTTGTGCGGATACCGCAGCAGCATTTAGTTGTACCTGCAACACCGGCTTCACTGGTGATGGCACCAAAACTGGTACTGGTTGTACCGATGTGAATGAATGCACCGCAGGGACCGCATGCGCGCCCGGCGCAGCGTGTACCAACACCGACGGTGCATTTTCGTGTGTATGTCCTGCTGGTTACTCTGGTGACGGCACCGCCGCAGGCGGCTGCGCTGATATCAACGAATGTGTGACTGCTAATCCATGTACGACCAACGCAACCTGCGCCAACTCGACCGGTTCGTTTTCATGCGCATGTGATCTTGGCTTCGCTGGTGAAGGCACGCCAGGTGGCGTTGCTTGTACCGATGTGAACGAATGCGCCGCTCCGGTTTGTGGCACCTCGGAATGTGCCAACACGGTTGGTAATTTCCGCTGCGAGCAGACGTTAGGTATTGATCCGTTTACCAACACCCAGTATCGCATTGATCCAACCACGTTTGGTTGCCGGAACGATCTTGATGGCAATACAACCTGCGATCGCGCAGCCTTGCCGCATCACGGCTTGGCACTCACCGGCCTAACCGTCTCGGGCATCACGGCGATGGCGAAGTATGATGCCACCGGCGAAATCTACGCCGTTGTCAAAACCGGCCCCGGCCGAGATTTGGTCAAAATCGATCCACTGGTCGGGCCAAACGCGCGCGACATTACCGGCACGGTAATCGGCACGTTAGCCGATAAGTTTTCATCGATTGAAATCTTGCCAGGTGGCGTTACCTTTGGCGTTACCGGCAACGGTGCCACCGCGAAAGAAAGTCTGTTTTCCATTGACCGTGCCACCGGCGCATCAACCTTGATCGGTGCCTTGCCACCCGGCCGCGACGGCGATGTCATTTGTTATAACACAGATGATTTGATGATGTACCACTGGACCAATGACGCTGTGAGCGGCCCTGCACGCATGGAAAAATTTGACGTTGCAAATGCCACTGCAGGCGTTGCACCGACGGTCACAGTGGTAACTGCAAGCATTGCCGGAGCCGGCGAAATCTTTGGTTGCCATTACGAAGGCACGCTCGATATTGGCGGCACGGCAACGCAGGTATTCCGCTTGACCAACATTTCAAGCAACACCATTTATGTTTCCGCTGCTGGCGCAATTGTCACCGTGAACGCCACTGTCACGTCACCCCAGGATCTCCGCGCTATCATGGCGTTGCCACACCAACTCTACACCGCAACCCCAGCAACCGGTCCAATCGCCGGTGGCACCACGGTGACCTTAACCGGCGCTGCGCTCATGGGTGTTACCGACGTGAAATTCAATGGCGTTGCAGCCACCGTCGTCGATTCCACCCTCGATGGTTCTTTGGTCGTCACCAGCCCAATGGTCACCACCGTCGGTCCAGTTGTGATCACGGCTAAAATTCCAACCACCGAAATTCTGGTGCGGTGGAATTTCGAGTACACCGCAACGTTCACCAGCTGGTCGGCGCTGCCGCAATCGCTGCTGACCTCGGTCAAGAGCCGTGCGATGTCAGGCAGCAACAGCAACGCTGCACCGGTGGTCGACACCGCCGGTTTGGCGCGACGTCAAGCCAAAGGCAAGTAACGCAATTGTCCGGGCCGGCGACTTGTCGGCGGCAGAAGGGACGGGAAAGGTCCCCAATACCAGTCACGTAAGAGAATTCAGACAAAATCCACTGTAATCGTAAGCTCTTACTCGGGACTCGGCCGACCTTAGCTGGCCGCCTTGCCGCGATGACCACGGTTCTGGTGCGTCGCCGGTAAGGCTCCGTGGCCGTCGCCCGAGGAGCCGGCGAGGTACGCGGAGCCTTCCCGCAAGTTGAGCGCGACGCTGACGGCGGCACGGCGACCTTGATCAGCAAGATCACCGACGGTGCGCCACGATGCAGCGGCGACGCGAACAGCGGTGACAAGTTGTAGCGAGAGTTCATAGGCGACAAAGCGCGCAGGGCCGGAAGATGTTTTCGTCATGCAAAACCCAGCGCAGGCAGTGTGCCAACGAATGTTGGACATGATGTAGCTGTTAGGAGTTGGCGCATTGCGTGCGTGTGTGCATGGACGAAAACATCGACGGCGCAGGGCGCGTTGCGCATGTTTCGAGCGCGGTGGCCCGAGGTCCGAGGTCCGAGGTCGAAGGCCACGTACGCTCACGACGATCCGGGAAAGCGTAGGTGTTTCGATCACTTGCGCTTACGTGATCGGCATTGGGAAAGTTCCTTTCTAATGCTACTCAGCTAACGTGCCCCAATAGGCGGATTTCACTTTGCCGCCTTCGAAGCTAAAGACCAGCCCGTAATAGTGATTGCCGACGGTGTAGGACGCATCCGCGCCATCGTCGCCAGCCTTCATGTGGCCGGCACCGTACGCGGTGTCGAGTTCTGCCCGGAGGCTGCCGATGCCGACGCCTTTTTTGGTTTTCAGCGCCGATGGGTCACTCAGGCCGATGCCTCGGACCTTAGGCGTTTTGTTGGCGTCGGTGAACAACACGTTGATCCCGGCTTTTTTCCATTCCCACTGGGCAACGGTTTCGCCGGTGGCGCCTTCTTCAATAGCCTTGCCTTTTTTGGATGGCTGACCCAGTACGGCGACAACTTCCTTGTCGGTCATGTCCATCCGAATGCCGCCAATCGCTTCGTCTTTGAGCAACGCTAGTGCGGCTTTGTAGCGTGGGTTGTTTTCATCATCGGGATCTTCGGTGGCAGTCGCACTGCCAGTAGCCGAACCACTGTTGCTGCCAGTAGCCGAACCGCTGCCGCTGCCAGCGCCGTTGCCGGTATTCGAACCCGTTGCCGAACCCGCGCCGGCGTTCATCGCAGCGCCGTTGGATCCGGAGCCAGTCGCCGAGCCAGTCGTAGCCGTGCCACTCGTCTGCTGCGGCGCAGATTTTTTACAGCCGACGGCCGCAAGCAACAAGGTCAAGCCAAGTACACGATGCCAATGCAAAAATCTCATCGCTCGCAGCGTCGCTTGTTGCATCATGCAGCGTCAAGCCAAGCGGCAAATTTCCAGC
>JAYWHS010000443.1:0-14227 GCA_043777635.1 Kofleriaceae bacterium
CCGCCTACTCAAAGAAGTATGGGCTCACACCGGGCATCGCATTGCCGCGCGTTTTGCCTATGAGTTTCACAATGACGCCGGGCAATGGTTCCGCGCCCATGGCAACGAACAATGGGAGTTCGATAGCCAAGGCTTAATGTGTCGACGCGAAGCCAGCATCAATGATGTGCCGTTGCTTGAATCACAACGCTTGTTCCATTGGCCCCTCGGGCCGCGACCACAAGCCCACCCCGGGCTCAGCGAACTCGGGTTGTAACTACCGGAGGCCCGATGACGGCAGCACCAGGATTTTCGAGCGATATTGCTTTTACGCCCACGGTCAAAGCACTGCAAACCAAGTATGGATCGCGGCGTGCTTACGCTGCGATGGAAGCCAACGGTGGTTGGCATACCGAGGTCGACGACGAGCTAGCACATTTTATCGCCGCGCAAGACAGCTTTTTCATGGCCACCGCCAATGCGCAAGGCCAACCGTATATTCAGCACCGCGGTGGTCCACCAGGATTTTTGCGCGTCGTCGACGAGCAAACCCTTGGCTTTGCCGATTTCCGAGGCAACCGCCAATACATTTCGATTGGTAATCTCGCCGAAAACGATCAGGTGCATTTGTTCTTGATCGATTATGTGCGGCAAGCGCGGATCAAAATCTGGGGCACCGCACACATCATCGATAACGATCCAGTACTCTTGGCGTCGATGATGCCACCCGGGTATCAGGCCCGCGGTGAACGCGTCATTATGATTCGCATCGCGGCGTGGGATGCCAACTGCCCGCAGCATATTCCGCAACGAATAGCTGCTGCCGATGTGACCGCAGCGTTGGCCTTGCGTGACACGCGCATCGCAGCGATGGAAGCGCAGCTCGCGGCCTTGGGCATACTCCTGAAGCACTGAGACCCGCAAACTTCAGTCCGAAAACTAGCTGTACGAAAACCGGACGCGGCTGCGTCACCCCAGCGAGGCGCCGGTGTTGTAGCTACGCGATAGCAGCGGCCGTAACCGGGCGTAGCCAAGCGATCGTTGACGAGAGCTGCAGCGAAGTTGGGTGTATCAATGGTGACGAAGCCGCATCGCGCAGCTGCGCCGGGTAGTTTGGGGATTGTAATCACGCCCATGGGTGATCGCCGCGATAACGAGCGCAAACGCCACGAGGCTTGCGGACGCGGCAGCGACAAATATGCAGCGAACGCAAACGCGACCAGCGGTGGGTAAAGTGACGTGAGTGCAAGCTGAATTGGACGGCGAGCGAGGGGCTTGTCCGGACGTGCAACCGCAAGCTACTGCGACGCCTACGGCATTCGGGCCGTAGCGACGACATACACCAACGGGTTCTATATCGCGGGGCTCGGCAACGAATCGGCCAGCGAAGTTATCCTTGCGGGCTCAGCCTCGGTCAGCTCGTCGCGTCCAGCCACGCCGAAAGGCGGCACCGGCTTCGCCGTCGCGACGATCCTCGAATACGTTACGTCCAAGTCGTAAACAGACTATATACGCCTTCACTAAAGGTCTGGTCACGGTACCCCTGTGACACCCGGCGCAACCTGTAACGCTGGCCGGCGGTATGGCATCATATAAGCACTATGATGTGGGCGATGTTTTTAACGCACGTTGGTGTGTGAGTGGGGAGAGCAATGACAATGTCGGACCATACAAACCACCGCTCTCGTCGGACCACTGCTGCCGCGATTGTCAAAATCCCGGACCAAGTAGGTGGTGGCAGACAACACGCGGAACGCTGGGATCGATTACCCATCCCAGGTGAGTCGAAGTGCGAATCTGTACGCACTGTAGTTATCCCAAGAAAAAGAACCAAGAATAATTTGCCGCCAAACCTTCAGCCAGCTGTCGATTTTGATAGCTTGGTAGCTCTGCCCGATATCTTTGCCAAGGACACATCCGACATGCGGAACGCTAAAGAAGTATTAAAATCTCTCAACGAACTCGATGGCTACATTGGCGCGGCGCTGGTCGACGGCGACAGCGGTATGATGCTGGCTGCTGACAGTTCCACGAGCTTCAATTTCGAGATAGCCGCTGCCGGTAATACCGAAGTTCTACGAGCAAAACGCAAAGTAGCAAAGGCGTTAGGCCTCAATGACGTGATCGAAGACGTGTTAATCACGTTGGGTAAGCAATATCACTTGATTCGACCAGTAGCCAACAAACCGAGTTTGTTCTTTTACATGGTACTAGACCGAAGCAAAGCCAACTTGGCGATGGCACGATACAAACTGTCGGATGTTGAAAAAGACCTAAGCTAACCGTCGACGAATGGCATTCTACAATCCAATAGATAGGTCGATTACGCTTCGGATCGTCTACGATGGCCTCGGTACCGCTGGAAAAACCACAAATATAAAACAACTACACAGTCTCTACAGCTACCATCGGCGGGGTGATGTGTACGCGCCCGAAACAACAGGTGAGCGTACCGCCTATTTTGACTGGTTAGATATGGCGGTAGGCCGACTCGACGACGAGTACGAGCTATTCGCGCAAGTGGTTACGGTGCCGGGTCAATTTGCACTAGCCGTGCGGCGGTGGACACTACTGGAACAACCGGACGTTATTGTGTCGGTTTGCGATAGCACTCGCGGCGGACTTGAACGATCACGACTAGGCCTCGCTTTTTTACATCGATTGCGAGAACTCAAGATTTGTCCCGACGTTCCCATTGTGGTTCAAGCGAATAAACGTGACCTGCCCGATGCGGTTTCACTCGAAGAATTTCGTACTGTGTTAAATCTAGATGCACGTGATGAAGTAGTAGAATCAATCGCTTCGACGGGCGAAGGGGTTCGGCTAACATTCTTAACTGCGCTTGACCTAGCACGAACACGGCTACGAGTGCTGTGCGCGAGCAACCAGCTGGCGACATTATCGCCAACGTCAAAATTTCTTGCAGCTGAAGATTTGCTAGCGCATCTGAAGCAAGATGACGACGTTGCTGAAGACGCAGCGCTTGATGTAATCTCCAACCTGCAATAAAGCTCTATTGTCGAAGCACACCGTCCACTAGAATTCACGACTCATCTATCACCTCACGGACCTGACGAAGCACCAAGCCCACTACAGTATCATCCAGGTCGAACATGACAAAAGCTGCGGTGTTCTTGTTGGGATCAAGACGCCAAATGCCGTGGAGCACATCACCGGTAGTACAGTAACTCTGATTTACGGGCAGACCACTGCGGCGCTTAATACGCAGGGTTGCAAGCAAGGCCCAGGCAAGCTCCAACTCAATGGGGCCTTGCATCGCAATAGGCGGTTGGTTCGCGTCCAATTTGAAGATGGCACATGCCTGTGCGCCCCGGATCAACATGAGCGATCGCACTAACTGCTCTGCTTCAGCGATTATGCCAAGTGCCGGCCGGACCTCCTTGTCAAAATGAGCCATGGAAGCAAACATTCCAGTGCTTACTCCAACGGGTATATTAAAACTCGGCCGACGAGTTTCAATCCAATCGTTGGGAATCAACATCGCGGTGCCATTTTGATCACCCAGCAAATCTCTAACGGCGTCCGAGAATTCTTGGCGCAATTCCGACTCAAACCTATCGTGACTCACCAGCTTCCAATCGCTTACCACGTCCGATATCGGCACCGCGCGAATCATCGCCTCGCGAACAATATCTTCAACAGTTGACGTCTCAACCTCGACACCCGCCGACTTGAGAGCTTGCTTGAGCGCGTTCGGCCGCCAGGGGCAATGAACCCAGGCCACCTCACCATTCGATAGCAGTACGCGACCGCCGCCACGCACGGTCCGCACGAATACTTCACCGTTCGCTCGTCGTAGCATTGCCGCCCGCAAGACCTTTAGCGTAGGCCCCAAATCCAGACCCAACGAAAGCCCCAGCCACATAAGACGCAAACGCAGGTGCAGGGCTTCCACAGTGAAAGGCCGAAGGAGAACGTCATCGATTACATTGCGCATGTAACTCGCCAGCGTTTCATCGTCGAACGACGCAAGAATAGCCAGCACCGGCGGACGCTGAGGAAGACTCGCGAGCGCATTGAACAGTGGCGTGGCCAACGCTCGATCTGAGCCAAGTTCGACAATCACGAACTGAGTTGGTGCATGAGCAATCGCGGATATAAGGTCTGGAACACTGGTTGTTACGATGACTTCACAGGTAGCTAGCCCCGTGCAAATCAAGTCTGAAACCAACGCATCGGATTGCAAAACACAAATTCGATGCCCATTTCCCAACTCACCGGACGCCATTGCACATTCTCAAGTCCGAGTTTAATCAAGTCGACAAGGCAATGCAACGTTGAGATGCGTTGCGGGTTCGTTAATAATATCGTCGGACATCTCTAATTTTTTACAACCAGCCTTTTTGGCCGTTTCCAAACTTGGCCATGTCAGGCGCCAACGTCGCGGCCGTTCAATAAAAAAATGTACCGTCAACCAGGGCCACGCGATTGTTTGGGCTGGACTCAATACGTCGACCACAACGCCGATCGATGTGGAACCGACACCCGCAAAACCGTCGGCCAGCGAATGGCGTCCGCCAGCCGCACGGTGCCACCGACATCGCGGTTGATTTTCCGCTGGTTACACATCGCGGCTAACAAGCTGCGTTGGACCATGCAACCTTCAGTCTAAAAACTGGATGTACGAAAACCGGACGCGGCCGCGTTGGCCCTGCAAAGCGCCGGTGCCGTACGTGCGCGATAGCAGCGGCCGCAGCACGTCATAGCCGACGCCAACTTTGATCAGGGCAATGCCGAGATTCGTTCTATCGGTCGCGAGGAAATCGTATTGCGCAGCCGTGCCTGGCAGTTTAGGAATTTTCACAGCGCCCATGCGATACGGCGCAATCACCGTGCGAGCGAACGACAAGTTGGTGTCGGCACGGAAGGTAAAGGCCCGGAACTGAATCGCTTCAGGTGCGTCGCCTGGGGTTTCGGTCCAGGTAACTTCGCCGGTTGCAACGTTAAGCACGGGCTGGGTATCGACCCATGGCAAAACCAGGCCGGTCAAGTTGAGCGCGTAGGCTGTGGCTGGCGGTGCGAGTTCGAAGATTTCTTGATAGCCGTTATTGCCACGAGTCAAACTTGTACGCGCCAGCAGATCAGGCCCAACTGCACCTGAAATGGTTACTGCGCCAGCATTGGAGGCCAACACCGGGCTCGGCGAAAACTGGCTGTTGGCGGTGAATGCATATTCGAATTTGCCGTCGCTGAGCGAACCTGTAAACAGCAACGAACTTACGTCGGTCGGCGTATTGTTTACCGCAACGTCAAGTTGCCGATCCGCAACGAACGTTTCACTGGCCACGTCGATCGCGCCGGTCGCTGGAATTGTGACGTTGGCCTTGTAGAACGAGCCTGCTGGAATATTCATGGCATCGCGGGCCGAAACAAAAACGCTGGTGGTCGCGCAGGCCGCATCCAGTGAAATCGTGATCGGTGGAACCGCTGAGACCAGGCCGTTATTGGCACACGAGATCACGATGCTCAACAAGGCGCCTTGCGGCAGCGTCGGTAGGGTCAACTCGCGCGTCACAAACGTGAGATTTGGATACGTGTCGCCAGTGCGCAGCACGTCGCCAGGTTTGACCCCAACAAAGGAGACCACCTCGTTGGATGGCCCGCCACGCGCAATTGCCCGACCTGAAATGGGGCCTTGCTCCATCACAATATTGACGGTGCCGCCTGGCAGCATCGTCTCCGACGCTTCGCCGGTGGCATCGGTGAGCTTGGTCGAAATCGTCGAGCCGTCGGCATTTTGAAAAATAACCGTCGCGCCTTCTAAAATTTGGCCAAAGCGCACCGCCACGGCTTTGACGATGCCTGGGACCTGTGCATCCGGTGCGGCATCAATGCTGCGGGCATCGGGCGTTGGTGCATCGGCAAATTGTTTAGCCGGATCGTCACCGCACGCAGCAGTGGCGAGCAACGAAAGGGTGAGACACGAAAAGAGTTGGCGTGGTAGCGACATAGAATTCCTGGTTAGGCTTGTAAGGACGATTACACGTACGAGTACACGCGATGCGTATCGCTGCATTCTACGTCGAGAACCCAAGCGAGGTCGAGTATTGGCTTGGTACAGAACAACAATCGCAGGTGCTATTTAGGCCGGCGGCTTTGAGGCAACACCGCCTGAGCGTGGCCGCACGCTGCGCGCTATTGCGCTCGTCGGCGCCCGAGCACTAGTGAGGCACCGCGACGCCAGCCGCGCTGCGCCCAGTCGCAATGCAAAAATCGCGCGGCATGAATCATGCTTTAGCAATAAGCAGCAGTAAACAAATCAACAGGAGCAGCACTATGGAAAATTCAATAGACGGCGTCATCAACACCAAAATGGGCGATCACAAAGGCATCCACTTTTCCGACTTACTCAAAGTCGGCCAGGAAGCAGCTACCGATGTGAAACACAAACTCGGCGACGCCAAAGATTTCACCGTCGATCGCGCTGCGTCGATTTACAGTGCAGTGGTCAGCACCATCAAAACTCGCCCGTTGCTCTCCGTCGGCGTTGCGTTTGGGGTGGGCTATCTTGCCATGCGGATGTTTCGACCCGGCCGCAGCAAACACGTATCCGCAGCGTAACCATCGTGCTGCACGCCGCTTGATTGCGCGTATGGTGCTCGTGAATAGGCACCAGCTCAGTCAATCGGCGCAGCAGCAGCCACTCATCGCCATCGGTAGCGCAGTCGCGGCCGGGGCATGGGTGGCCCGGCGTTATCGGGTGGGTACGGTTGCAGCGTCGCTTGCGTGGCCATTGATGGCTACACGTTCGCTCGGTCTGTAATGCCCCACCTGTGCGCTAGCGCTACACATTTTCTGCCTCGCCTCTACTAGTTACAACAAGATAGCAGCATTCAGGGCTTGGCCCTGCTTCTGCATTGGTTGGACCTACGCCATGCCTATCAATCGGAAAATCAGCGATGAACTCAAAGCAAGTGCGTTGCAACAAGCGATTGCGAGCAACGAGACCTACGCTCGTATTGCAACCGATGTAGCTGGTGTAATCCAAGTTTTTAACCACGGCGCCGAGCGCATGTGGGGCTATGCAGCAAGTGAAGTTTTGTTCCTGCGCTCCCCCATGGAGCTGTTCGATACGGCGGAGTTGCACGCGCTCGCGACGGCGTTACCTTCGCTTACCACGGGCGTAACACCCGCAGGATTTGGAGCACTGACCTACTACGCCGCCCTCGGCCAAGAAAACGTCGTTGAATTAACGTGCGTGCGCAAAGACGCCACCCGTTGTGAAATGTTGGTTACCATTTCAGCGCTGTACGATACCAAAGAACAGCTCATCGGATATCTCTTGGTTGGCTCGGATAATGCCGCCCGCAAAACCGACCAAGCCATCCAACAAGAACTCAATGCGCAGCTGCGCGACCAACGCCTATTTACTCGGTTTTTAATCGAATCTGATATCGATCCGCGGGTAGCCATTGATGCAGCTGGCATCATCACTGACGTCAATAACCAAATGGAACTGCTCGCTGGCTGCACCCGCGAGCAAATGATTGGCGCACCGTTTCGTTCGTACTTCACCGAACCAGAGCAAGCTGATGAAGCGTTGCGTCGAGTACTGCAGGAACACAAGCTGATCAACTTTGATCTCACCGCACGCAGCGTAACCGGCACACTGACCCAAGTGTCGTACAACGCCACCACCTACTATGACCAAGACCATGTCTTGCAAGGTGTGTTCGCTGCGGCTCGCGACGTAACCGCCGTAAAGCAAATCGAACGCGAATTACACATCAAGAACGCCGAACTTGAATACGCCAGCCGAATGAAATCAGAGTTTTTGGCCAACATGTCGCACGAACTGCGCACACCGTTGAACGCGATCATCGGATTTTCAGAGGTGTTACGCGATGGCTTGGTCGGCCCGCTCACCGAGCCACAACGCACGTTTCTCACCGATATTTTTAGCAGCGGCAATCATTTACTGTCGCTGATCAATGACATTTTGGATCTTTCCAAAGTTGAAGCAGGCAAAATGTCACTGGAACTCGAAGATGTCGATATGACATCCGTGTTCGGCAACTGCCTCTCGATCATTCGCGAAAAAGCCGCAAGTCGACACATCAAGTTAAGCATGGATGCAGGCAGTGATCGCGGCGTGTTGCGTGCCGACGCCCGCAAAGTAAAACAGATCGTTTACAACTTGTTAGCCAATGCGGTGAAGTTTACCGAGCGTGGCCAAGTAACCTTGCGCGTGGAAAATGTGACGCGCCTGCAGGTTGGCCAATTGCAGGGTGCTTGGCCAGGCCGAGCGTTGCCACTGGCCACAAGTGATTTCACCGAATTTCTAAAAATTAGTGTCACCGATAGTGGCATTGGTATTTCACCAGCTGGCATGGCCACGTTGTTCCGACCGTTTAGTCAAATTGATAGCAGCTTATCGCGTGGCTTCGCTGGTACCGGCTTAGGCTTAGCGTTGGTTAAGCAGTTAGTCGAGTTGCATGGCGGTGCGGTGGCAGTGCAAAGCGAAGTCGATACCGGTTCCAGCTTTTCAGTGTGGCTGCCACACCGCAAACTTGAACGCATCCGACCGCCGAGCGCACCGAGCGAGTACGAACCATCGACGTTTCAAATGGCGGCAAGTACCACCACGCCAACCGCGTTGGTGGTGGAAGCTGACCTCGATTCCCGCGAGCTGCTACGGCAACAATTGGAAGCCGAAGGTTTTCACGTAATACATGCGGATTCGGCCGAAGCCGCAGTCGCACTTGCTGAGATTCAGCCGCTCGCGCTCATTACTCTCGATATCAATTTGCCAAATATGAGTGGTTGGGAATTTCTCAATCACATCAAGCAAAACTCAGCGCTGGCGCATATTCCGGTTGTCGTTGTATCGCTCGCACCCGAGGGCAAAGGTGTGGCCTTGGGTGCCGCCGCAGTGATACAAAAACCGTTATCGCGGCGCGATCTACAAAATGCCTTGGTTGCCATTGGGATGTTCCCACGAACGCTTGCGCTCAAGGTACTCATCGTCGATGACGATCCAGCTGCCATGGAATTGATCGCGACACGGATCAAGTCGTTAGGCGGCACGGTACTGCGTGCCACCGGGGCCGCAGCCGCTTTGCAGCTTGCCCATCAAGAACATCCAGATTTGATTGTGCTCGATCTCGTAATGCCGGAAGTCAATGGCTTCGAAGTCGTCGAAGCACTCCGGCAACGCATCGAGACTTCCAAAATTCCGATTCTCGTAATAACCGCGCAAGAAATTGCCGACGAAGAGCGGCAACGGCTAAGCGGGGTGGTGACAACAATTATGGAAAAATCAAACTTTGGAGTTGCGATGTTTGTAACCGAAGTGCGCAGGGCAATTTCAGGACGGCATTTGGTGTTGTGATGGCCGACATATTAGTTATTGAAGACAATGTTTCCAACATGACGTTGGCAAAGTTTCTACTAGAAACTGCTGGCCATAACGTGTTGTGTGCCACCGATGCAGAAGAAGGCGTGAAGCTGGCGCAAGCTAAACTGCCGGCGCTGATCTTGATGGACATTCAGCTTCCTGGCATGGATGGCTTACAAGCCACTAGTTTGCTCAAAGCTGATCCTGCAACCAAAAATATCCCAGTCATCGCGCTCACCGCATTGGCGATGAATGGCGATGAAGCACGAATCCGTGCAGCCGGCTGCGATGGCTATATCGGCAAGCCGCTGCGCTATCAGGCTTTTTTAGCCGCGATCGCAGGATATCTACTGAAGCTACCGGTGCCGCATGGGTAAACCCGCCCGCGTGCTAGTTGTCGACGACGATCGAATCAACCGCACGTTGCTTGAAGTGATGTTGCAACCCGAAGGCTTCGAAATTGAGTCAGCAGCCAGTGGCGAAGCGGCCTTGATTACGATTGCGGCGAACCCGCCTGATTTGATTTTATTAGATGTCTTGATGCCAGGCATGGATGGATATCAAGTCGCGAGTGAACTAAAACGCAACCCGGTGACCCGGCATATTCCGCTGATCATGATTACCGCGCTTGACGATCGCGATACTAGGATGTTGGGGCTCGCGGCGGGCGCGGAAAATTTCATGACCAAGCCGGTCGACCGGGCCGAACTCTGCGTCCGGGTACGCAACATGCTGCGGCTCAAAACTTCCGCCGACGAAGCTGTCTCGCACCGTGATGCTGCGATGGGCATGGTTAGCCATGAGTTGCGCAACATGCTGCATAGCATTGTGCTTAACGCTTCATTGTTAGGTGAGCGCGCTGCTGCCAGCGATACCACTGGCCACGCTGCGGTCATCACCAAACGCATTCGTAATTGTACGCAGCGCATGAATCGCCTGATCGACGATTTGGTTGACGTGGTGAGCTTGGATGCCGGCAAGATGGCGATTAAGCCGGTGCGTGGCGACGTATTCACATCGCTGCTAGATGCGATCGAGGCCGCAGCGGCTAACGCGACAGGCAAAGAGTTAACGCTGAGTTGCAGCACTGCTTCGACTGTGCTCACGGCGCGCTTCGACCGCGCTCGCATCAATCAGGTGTTTGCCAATTTGCTGGGCAATGCCATCAAGTTCACTCCTGCCGGTGGCGCGATCACGGTGAGTGCGGTGGGCGATGGCAATGAAGTAACCTGCACGGTACGCGATACCGGGCCCGGTATCCCCGCCGATATGATCGACTCCATTTTCACTCGCTTCACGCAAGTAGTGGACAACGCCCACGACGGCCTTGGCTTGGGATTGCATATCGCGAAGTGCATCGTTGAATCACACGGCGGGCGGATCTGGGTTGAAAGCCAGATGGGCCACGGCTGTGCGTTTCATTTTACAATCCCGGCATTGTAAAGCGACGTTCGCGTCCCGTCTGCCGCCGACAAGTCGCGCAGCATTCGATCATTACCAAGGGACGTGCCCGTCCCTTCTGCCGCCGACAAGTCGCCGGCATTCAACCCACCACGCGTTGCTCGCGCGGACCAGGAATCGGAATGCACCCGTTACTCGCGCGGACATCGCAAGCGGCAGGAGGCAGAGTCGCGCGAGTAACGCGCGGTAGGGTGAATGTCGGTGGCTTGCCGTCGACAGAGGGACCGGGAAAGGTCCGTGTACAATCCACTAATCAAGCCATTTATTCAGCTTGGTTTTCACTGCATCGGTCATGTTTTCCCAACCGTCTTTGAGTGATTCTTCAAGGTCGGCAAGTTTGGCTTGCAGGGCATCGCGGCTCGCTGCGACATCTTCGCGGGCATCGGCTTTCAGCTCGGCGACTTTTGCCAAGAGTTCATGTTTGCGGGCGTTGATACGATCTTTTAGTTGGTCTGATTGTGTAAGCATGCAGATTGCAAATGCACCTTTCATGCCGCTGTTTTGGAGTGTTACGCAGCACTTGAGTGAGCGCATACGCTCACCGACCAACTCGCTGTGGCAAGGAGTTACAACGCAGTCACACCACAGTTGCAACCTCACGTTTTTCGTCGCTGGTAGGCTGAAATCTCGACGAAAATGCCACTAGGTAAATTACCGGCTGCATGCTACCAACCGATTATGTCAAAGGTGATTTTGGTAGTCGACGATGAGCCTGAACAAGGTTTGCTGGTTGGTGAATTCTTGGAACAATGGGGGTTCACTGCGAAAGTTGTAACCACCGCTGAAGCCGCATTGTTGGTAGTTGAACAACAACTCATCACCGCGGTCATCGCCGATGTCCATCTTCGTGGCGGCATGAACGGCCTTGCGCTATGTGCACGCGTGCGCGAGTTGGCGCCTGAGGTACCGGTGATCGTCTTGACCGGCGCTGTCGATATCGAGACCGCCATCGCAGCTATGCGCGCTGGCGCATACGATTTTGTCGTCAAACCAATCGAACCTGAAAATCTACGCGTCGCCGTTGCCCGCGCCGTCGAAAAATCCGAGCTGCGCGCCGAAGTCCACCGCTTGCGGGTCGAAGTCGACGCCAACAAACCAATCCACGGCATGCTTGGCAACAGCGCACCCTTGCGTGAAGCAGTCTCACTAGTCCGCCGAGTTGCCGGCAGCGAAACCACGGTGATGGTTACCGGCGAAAGCGGCACTGGCAAAGAATTAATTTGTCGCGCGATCCATGATCAAAGCGGGCGTGCAGACAAACCATTCATCGCGATCAACTGCGCTGCGATGCCTCCCAACTTGCTGGAAAGCGAATTGTTCGGCCATGTCAAAGGGGCATTCACCGACGCCAAACGGACGCGGCCTGGCCTGTTTGTACAAGCCGAAGGTGGCACGCTGTTTCTCGATGAAATCGGCGAAATGCCGTTGGAGATGCAAGCCAAATTATTACGCGTCTTGCAAGAACGTAAAGTTCGGCCGATCGGTGGCGACGAAGAAATCGCAGTTGATTGTCGGTTGGTTTGCGCAACCAATCGAGATCTCGAAGTTGAAGTTGAACAAGGCCGATTTCGCGAAGATCTGTTTTACCGTGTCAATGTAGTCGGCATTCATATGCCGCCGCTGCGTGCTCGTGGTGGCGATGTACTCGAACTCGCGCAACATTTTCTGAATCGCGTGGCCAAGCGCGCAGCCTCACCGGTGTTTAGTATTTCCGTCGAAGCGGCTCGCCGGCTATTGGATTACGACTGGCCTGGTAACGTTCGTGAACTTGAAAATTGTATCGAACGCGCAGTTGCCCTAAGCCGGGGTACCGAACTGGTGGTCGATGACCTGCCGAACAAAGTTCGCAATTTTGAATCGAGCCGCATGGTTGGTGATGGCGATGACTACGCTGCGTTGACGTCGTTAGCTGAGATGGAACATCGCTACGTACGTAAAGTCCTGGTCGCCATGGGTGGTAATAAATCGCAAGCCGCACGCGTCCTCGGCATCGATCGGCGGTCGTTGTACCGCCGCTTGGAACCTGGCAGCGAAGGCTTAGTGGCGCCCGAGCCACGGACTGCAAGCCTGCCGCAATAAGCAACACGCTATGTTGCTGCGCTGTGCCTGCACCGCGATGCGCAGGCGCTGTTCAATTCTCCAACACTACTACGTCGCGCTCAAGGGCTTCAACGCTTGCCGTAGTATCGGTGCGGAATTTGTCCCGTCGCAGCCAGTGCTTGGTAGCATCTGCACGCTAGAACCTTCCCCCACCCACTGCGCATTTTGCCCTCATCCGAACGTTTCTCAACGTCGTTTGTCGCGCAATAACCTGCACCGGAGTTGCACTTGGCCACGTTAGCGCCCTACCTTCGAATCTCACAATTTTTTGGGGAGACAGCATGGAATACGGACTAGCATTTTTATTGATTGCCGGTGGATTACTCGGCGCTTCGGGGCTGATAATCGCCAAAAAGCCTGACGCCAAAGAGTTGCTCAACAAATTAGTGCCTTATCAAGCTGGCATCGGCGTCGGCTTATTAGGGCTGGGCCTGTTCACGCTGTTGCGCTGGATCGGTTCACTTGGCATGTTCTTTAAAGTTTCACCATTGTTCGGCGTCGCGTTGTTTGGCTCTTGCTTCGTCGCTATGGCGCTTGGCTTTTTCTTTGGCATGCCACTGATCGCCAAGTGGATCCCAGGTGATTCACCAGCTGAAGAAAAAGCCGAAACCATGGCCAAAAAGCTCGCTCCGTTTCAAACCATTCTCGGCATCGCCGGAATCGTTTGTGGCCTACTGTTGGTGTTGTACCAGATGAATATTCTCAAAGTCGGCTAACCCGTTGCGTTAGCGCCGCGGCCGAAACGAGATGGCAACCAGTGTCGCCGCTGGAAATACCTTGGCCATTTCGCTCACGCGACTTTGTGCGCGCAGTACGTAGATAGTGTTGGCATGATGTGGAATCCAATACGTGCGCTGTCGCCACAACACGTTGTCGTGTTGATACGCGTACTCTACCCACGTCACATTATTTACCGTACCTACTTCGTCACCGCGTGCGCTAACGAGCATCCCGGGCGCGGCCAAGCTTTCCGGCGTTGGGATCTCAGCACCTGTGAGTGGGCCTTGCAACCACATCATGCTTTCCGTCCAGCCGTACCACCCAAGTTCGAATGAACGCGATCCAGGCGCAAGAACTCCGTTGCCTCGCAGTGTGAACATGGCGGGCCAACGAATCGTGAAGTCATTGGTGATGATCGTCCACTCGGCCGGCGAGTCAACGGTGCGCACGTCAGTGATCAAGGCATCATAACTGCTCATGCCAGGCGCGAGCGCGAGCTGGGTTGTCGCAGCTTGCCCGGTTGAATAGCCGATCATCAACGGCTGTTCAGACATCGTAAATTTTTTAAAAACACCGGTCGGTTTTTCACCCGGCTTGACAATGACATTT
>JAYWHS010000444.1:0-3944 GCA_043777635.1 Kofleriaceae bacterium
TGAATGTGGCAAATTGAGGTACGCGGCAATCGCCGGTACAGCATCAAAATCTGCCAATACAGTGGGCGGAGCATCAGTGGGCGGTGTCGTCGATAATTCGGTCATGGCGGGCGCAGACCGTAGCCGTGGACCCCGACACTTTCAACAATCTTAGGCCTGGATCGAGCGGTTCCTGCATTGCGCTTAGGAAACAGGCCACCACGGCCCTGCCAGCGCGACCTCACACAGCACCGCTGGCACCTCGGTATCATCCGGGTCGGCCACCAAAAACCCATGGCCGAACGGAGTTTCTTCGATAAATAGCCCCTCGGGCTTGTAGTTGCCCGCGCCCGTCACGGCAACTGGCAAATCAACCATGCGCAGCTGGGTCCAAGTTCCGGCAGCATCGATATCAACCACGCCAATACGTGCACCGATGACCGCACCATCGTCGACCGCGTTGGCACTACTTTCGGCGGCGCACAATACCGCGACACGGCCGGCCGGCGCTAACGCAACATCGGTAATGCCCCAGCGCACCCCTTGAATATCGCCTAAATCAAACGTCGTCACCGCTGTCATATCCGGAACTGGTCCCTTGCTAAGCAACCAGGCGACGACCGCACGCCAAGGCCAGGCAAACGCACAGCAGCCACGGTCGCGCCCGCCGGTATTGCCGCGATGAAACAACCATAATTCATCGAGGTACACGCATGCGCCTTCAATATTGGGCAGATGGCCCAATTCGTCGACGATTTGCAGATGCAGGCTGGTCGCATCGAAACGGCGCGTGGCGCCCGTCACGGGATCCAACTGAGCGATGTCGCGGCGCCGTGCGGTGGATCCTGAACCAAAGGCCCAAACCCGCAACCCATCGTCTTGCTCGCCTGTCCCAGCGGTAAAACACGCTTCAAAATCGGGCTTAGCCGCTTTGTTGCCGATTGCCGCCGAGAACTGGCGACGCGAACCGGCCTCGCTTGGCAGCGGCAATTCGATTGCATGTACGGTGGCGTCATCGACCACACCGACGAACGCGGTGTCATCTTGCACTACGTACCATCGGCCCAGCGCTCGGGTTAACCCACTTGCCGCGCGTACATGCGTTGGCCGATCGGCAGCGGTCGGCGCGTGGTCGCTGTAACCAAGCGTGCGTTGTGCGCAAGCCTCGACCGACAACCGTACATCGTAGGCCGCAACTACGTGGTGCCGCCGTGTCATGCGGGCGTGCCTGGCATCGCAACAATGAACTCGGCACCGCCATGAGCCGGCGCCGCCACCGCAATCGTTGCGCCAAAACTGGCCATCGCGTCCCGTACCGTCGACAACCCGATGCCGGTACCACCTTGGCGAGTCGAAAATCCCAATTCAAAAACTCGGTCCAAATTGAGCGCCGGAATGCCACGGCCGTTATCAATGACCCGCAAGTGCGCCGACCGGTCGGCGTTGCCTTGCAACGAGATGGCAATTTGACCATCTTCGGTCACTGCGTCACGCGCGTTGAGCACCAAGTTCAACAACGCTTGCTCGACGACACCGGGGGAAACTTCTACCCACAGCGGCTCGCTAGGGACCTCTACTTTCAACATCGCGGCGCCGCGCACCAACAATTCTAACATCGGGCGCAATTGCACGATGACCGCCCTGGCGTCGCAGCGCGCGGCATCGTTGGCTGGCCGTTGCGCAAAGGTATCGAGTTGACTGGTCAAAAAATGCCCAATGCCGAGGCTCGATTTTAGCATCGTAGCGACGTCTTGGTTGGTCGCTTCCAGCTTTTGCGCGATGAGGCCCAGCGCAGTGAACACATTGCGAAAATCGTGAGCCACCGCAGCGGCCATGCGGGTCACGACATCAAGGCGCTCAGAGTCGCGGGCTGCGACGAGGCGATTGCGCAGCTCTTGCTCCAACGCCAACCGTTGCGCATGTTCAGCTTGTGATGCAACCAAATCTGCGACGGTGGCTGCAAAATCAATATCCGGCTGGGACCATTTGCGCATCGGCCCAACGTGTTCGTGGCACACCACCCCAACCATTTCGCCGTCGTGAAAAATCGGGGCATCCAATAACGACGTGACTCCCAGCGGCACTAAATACCCATCGCTGAGTTCACGGGTCCGCGCATCATTGCGAGCATCATCAGCCACCAGCGCGCGAGTTTCACGCAGCGCACGCCAGTAGTTTGGCGCATCAGCTTCCGGCAACACGTCACCGCCAACAATCGTATTGGTCGAGCGTTGAAACATGCTGTGGCACACCAATCGTTGATTCGGATAATCAAAAAACCAAATACCGACCCGCTCAACATCAAGCGCCTGCGCTGCGATGCGCAACGCTGAGGAGAAACCGGCGTCGGCATGTGTCGCATGCAGTTTCGCCAGTTGTAACCGTGCTGTTTCAAAGGCCGCCCGTTTTTGCTCCACCATCTGCGTAGTATAAAGTCATCACTGCATCGATGGGCGACCTAAGGGATTTTTTGACTACTTTTTTGTAGCGATATTAGCTAATTGAGCGAAAAACGTACGATCTGCACAGTCTCGGCAAGCACCGTCAAAAAGTGATCCATGTTCGCGTTAAAACCGAGTAGAGTGCGCGCCTATGAAGCAGCGGCTTTGCCTACTTGGTGCACTCGGTTTACTCGGTATCAGCGCGTGCGGGCCGAGCGCGCGGCAAAACCCAGACGGTTTCGTGCCGCTGATCGATGGGCCCAAAACAAACGACAGCCCACCCGTGGTGTTGGAAAGTTTAGTCTACGCACACACCGGCAATCATTTGTATCGCATCGATACGGTGACCAATTTGCCAGTTGATATCGGCGTGATAACAGGCTTGGCAACCAACGAAAGTGTCACCGACATTGCCGTCGACAAAACCGGCAAAATCGTCGGCATTGGCTTCAAAAACTTGTACAGCATCAGCAAGGACACCGGCGCTGCAACGATCCTAAAAGCGTTGCCGATGAGCGCACAGGGCTTTACCAGCCTGTCGTATGTGCCCACCAACCTGCAAGACATGAATTCGGCGGAAATCTTGGTTGCAGCCAATAATGACGGCGATGTGTTCAGCATTGATCCGACCACCGGTGATGCAACGCCGATTGGCACCTACGGTTTCGACCCAGCCACCGGGAAAAAAATTGGCTCCAGCGGTGATATCGTGGCGGTGTACGGTGCTGGCATTTATGCCACCGTGACTGTTGGCGTTACCGGTGCCGATCGCGACAAGCCAGATTTTTTAGCCAAAATCGACCCTTCTAACAACTGGAATGCAGCTCCGCGCCCCAACGATACCGGCCTCGATCGCATCTTCGGTTTAGCGTTTTGGAAAGGCAAAGTGTACGGCTTCGTCGATGTGCCAGATGTCGGCGCAGGCCGCACCGGAAAATTTGTGTCGCTCGATCCAAATACCGGCGCTGCGATCGAACTCAAAAACGGTGGTGAAGCCTGGTTCGGCGCTGGCGTGACGACGATTGCGCCAATTGTCGAATAATTGAGCGCCGCGCAACGGCATCGATTCGATTTTAGCGCGACAAGAAATTCCACCGCTTGCGGCCAGGCTGGTCGGAGTTAGCGAGCGATCCAAGAAATGCACCCGTTGCGGTGCACCCGGCATTTGCGCTAAGGCTGCAACAAAGTGCTGTTCGGCCCGCTTGTCGCCGCCCAACATGACGCTGAAGCGCTCGCCTTTGGCATTGGTCGCATGTTCACCGTTGAGAAAGTTCATGGGGGCAAGATTGCGCGTCGCTGGAAAGACGCCAGCGATACGTTCGACTTTGATTCCAGCCGCAATCAAGTCCTGGGCCATTTTGGTTTCAAACCGCGTGCGCGAGGCTGCACCACTGGCCAACGATTTGAGATCAGATGCCAGGCTTTGCGATGTGATCGCCCAAATTTCCAGATCCGTTTTGTACTGCTGTTGATCATTCTTGCTTGCGTTAGTCCCCAGCGGCTTGGGCTTGGAATTGACGTCCT
>JAYWHS010000445.1:0-14205 GCA_043777635.1 Kofleriaceae bacterium
TCGGGCTGATACTTATCGAACTCAAGATGGCTAGCAACGTCGGTGGTAGCGCGTTCCACGTACACGATCGGCAACGTGTCACCGCTATTCATTGGCGTCACCTGGCCGGCCGTGAGCAATGCCTGACGTTCAATATTGACCCATTCCTGAATCGTACAAAACGCGGTCGCAGTTGCCGGCACATATACATTTGGACAACCAGCCGGCGTAGCCAAACCAGTACCCGGGGTCTCGAGCACCGCGCCACCGCGATGTGCGATTCCAGTCAACACAGCTTTGCTGACCGCCCGACCCCGGCGGGCGTCAGGAAATTCCACCGCCATGAATTCGTTGCGCAATAAATCGTAGTTGCGTTCGAGTGAAACCGACGAGAAAAAACCAACCGTGCCTGAGCGCAATTTGAGGTCGTTGCCGGCTTGCGGGCTATGACAAGCCTGAAATGCACAACCACGTTGCAACAACATCGGTTGCACATTATCGGCAAAGAATTTTTTAGCTGGATCAGCAGCACCGAACTCCAAGCGTCCGACTGCCTCGGCCCACGCCCGCAACGTCACGTAACGTGAATCGGATTTTTTGTCGAAGCGATCGCCACCACTGTGGGGAACTCCCCCATCGGCAACCGCTAACGGCACCTTCAAGATCTGCGAATCATCAACCGGCGTGGCCACAAAGGACCAAGCCTGACTAAAGTTGTATGCGAGCTGGGTGTCGTCGTCGCCACACGTAATGTAGAAGTCGGATTGCGGCGCGCCATGACAACTGCCTGAATTACAATCCTTGAGGATTGGCATCACATCGTTTTTGAACTTGCCAAAATTTGCGTTGCCGAGGTAGGTCGCCGCCGCAAAACCCGGCGGCACTACTGCGCTGCATGCGCCGGCACCCGTCTTGGGTGGGCTTGGCGGGGCCAGCCCGTTTTCCGTCGCGCCGTTGTCCAACCAAGACTGCAACGTCAAATATGCTGGCGAGCCCGGTTCAAAAATCGGGCCCCCAGCGTGCAGGACGTCGATGGTCTTGAGCCCCGTGTTGTAACCGACAAAAAGTGACTTAGGCGCTACCGATTTGATCAGCAGCACCGGCGTGGTGTATGCGCCAAAACGTTCGAGCAAGTCACGACGCTTTTGCACATTCTCAAATGTGCTGACGTCGAAATTGCCCGCTGCAAACGAGTACGGGTCGTCCGTGTTCGCCACGTGACAACCCGAGGTGCTGCCGGCGCAGCTGTTGCGCAAAATCGGGTCGATGTTGCGTTCGTAATAGGTCTTGCCAGCTGGCGAATCGGAGCAGCCTGCAGCCGTCCCGACAATCACCAATATGCTACCAGCCAACGCTGATGAAATGCGTTTCCCCATGGTCGGCACTGTAGCAGGTTGCGCCACTATTTCAACGACGCTAAAGCAGCTCGCGCAACACCGCTCACCAACGGCGATTTGTCTAACGATGCCGTAGTCAACGCGACTCGCGAAGCACGATCGCCAATCTTACCGAGAGCCCATGCGGCATTGCGGCGCACGGTTGCATTGCTGTCTGCAACCACTAGCTGTTCAAGTGCTGCGCGACCGTTAGCTTGCTTAAAGCCACCGATCACCGTCGCGGCTTCCGAACGAACCGTGGCATCAGCATCACCGAGTAATGCCACCACTGGTGCCGCGTCGGTTTGGCCGCGCATGTCGCGCCATGCCAACAGCGCTTGGGTGCGTACGCCAGCGTCGGCGTTTTGCATGCCGGCAGCCAGTACCGGATTGCCAGATTTTTTACCCATCGCACCAACCGCGCGAACGATCGCCAATTTGGCTTCGGCATTGATATCGGTCCGTGCCATGGCAGTAGCCAGTGCACCGAGGGCATCAAACGACCGAGCTGAACCGATGAAGTCGGCTGCATTGCGCACTTTGCGTGAGTCCGGCAACGCCAAGTCGTCGACCATTTGCGCCGTCATCATGGTTGCCAGCGAAGGTCGCTTGGCGAACCACCAAGCCGCAGCCTCACGCACAACATAGCTGTTGTGATCCGTTAGTGCGGTAACTGTATCGACGCATGCCGCACAAATCAGTCCTTCTGAACGTTCAATTTCAGCGATGATGGCATCGGTAGAACCCGACGCAGCGGCAGCTTTGATGGCTGCGTTGCTACCGCCGACACCGGCGTTGGCAAACGAAGCGCCGAGCGTGAGCGCAAGCAAACCGGTTAAAAGTCCCGTTTTCATTTGTTTAAAGTTGATCATGACAATGTCCTTTACGGCACAGAATTGGAGTGAACGAGCAACGCTGGGATGCGCTAGTTAGCTTTGCTGTTTTCGCGCGAGTAGAAGTTCACGCCCATGTCGGCAGCGAGCACCAAGCGGTAGTACTCGTCGGGGGTCAGGTCAGTGAACCCTTTAGCTTGCGCATGTGGCGTCGAGGTGTACGCGCGCACGCCGGCGTCTTGGGTCGGGAATTGTTGCACTGGGTTGAGCAACTTGAGTGCGAGCGAACCTTTAGCATCCATCGGATTGAGATAGGTCTTGTAGTCGCCGGTGACCATCACGTTGGCTTCTTCGATAGCTTCCATGTCGAGACCGGCCATCGAGATGTACGAGGCCGAGTACCCAGTGATGAGCAATTCGCCGACGCCGATGTTGACCGCTTGACCACGTAAGTCGAAGGTCCACGATACCGAGGTGCCGGTGGTTGCGTCACTAATCGTGTACGAAGGATTCGCTGGGCCAGGTTGGCCGTTGTGACAGCTTACGCATTTAGCATCGAACATCGATTGCACCGAGGTGTCCCACGGTACGCCCATAACCTTGTCCCGTGAGAAGTCCGACGACACGCGTTGGGCACGCGGGGTGTTTTCGTACATTTTAGCTGGGCCAACCGCAGCGGCCATGGTGATACCAGGATTGATAACGGTGGTGTCGGTGCGGTTTTCGTGGCAACCACCACAAACTCGCGATTCGCCTTTGGCAACTGAGAACCAAACCGGTTCATTGCGAGCAGACATGCCGAACTTGTCGACCGGTTGCACATGGATTGGGATGTTTGGCGGAATCAGCGCCAACCACGAACCGTCGGCTTGGATTGGGGCAACACCGAGATTGGCATGGCCTTCGAACATCGTGGTACCGAACATCCGTGGGCCTTCTTCCGACGAGAAGCCTTCCATTACGCGCACGCCGTACAATGAGCCCGGCGCGAACTTGTCGAGGCTCGATTGGTAGGCGTTCATCGAACCAATGAGGCCAGCGTTGTTATCGATGCCGTTCGCCGCAGATGGCTCAATCGCTGGAGGTGCCGAGCGTGGACGTAGTGGCCGCGCAAAGATGTCCCAGTAGTTTTCGTCGTCCCAGATTGGCTTACGGGTTTGGCTCTTAGCATCGTACAGATACACGCCAAAGTTCGCCGACAAGCCTGCAGCTTCAAGCGTGCCGCTTTCAACTGTGCCATCCGACCACGAAACCAACAGGCTCAGGTCTTCGGCTGCGTTGAGTGGGTACGCGTCATAGTAGCGACCGACGGTAGCTGACGACGGCGTGCGATCAAGTGGCACACCGGGGGTCAGCAGCTTAACGGTCGAATTAGCTTCCGACATTTCGCTGGCAGCGGAAACTTCACCATCGCTGTTCGCGACTTTGCCCAGGCGGATATCGAGCAATGCGCCAGCTTGAATGGTGCGATTGCGCGACGTGCCGATCGCAACAAAGCGACCTGGCGAAACTTCTTGGGCTTTGAGATACGAGTTGGTGATGCCGGTGCCTTCTTTGCCGAAGGCTTCACGCATCTTGGTCATGTCAGGATTGAAGAACATGAGGTGACCAGCGTTTTGTGGCCCCAAGTGATCCCATTGCGTAGTTAACACGCGACCATCGGAAGTCAGCGTTGGGAAAACCCGATGCGACAAATTACGCGCGCCGAGGATTTCGCCGGTGCCATCGGCGTTGATCACGCCGAGTTGCAAGGTGGTGCCGCGTTCGTATTCGTCTTGGTGTTGTGGCGCACCGGCTTCGACCACCGCGTTGGTGGTGAACATGATTTTGTCGCCAGGGAGGAAAATCGGCGACACGTAATCACGGCCTGGGTCGGTGGCAAGTTGTTCAACTTTACCGTCGGCCAGGGTCAACATGAACAAGCCGTAGCGGGAATTGCCCGACAGCTTGCCTGCAAAGACAATCTTGTTTGCGTCAAACGACAGGTCGTAACCCGAGATGTCCATATTCGCAAAATCGACGCCCGCTTTATCACAACAGATAACCGTCAGCTTGCCATCGGCCGTTGGCGGCGACAGCGTAACGAGTCGCGCTCCTGGGTTGTACGAGGTGTACTGGAAGATGTCTCCCATACCCGAGTTATGTTTAGGACGCTGCAAGAACACCAATGACTTAACGTCACCGAGTGCTCCAGTATCATCCCCGCCGCAGGCTCCGCCGGTTAGAACGGTTGCCAGCGACATTGCGATTGCCACGTTGGTCTTGTTGTAGGTTTTTGTAGCCACGAGTTGTCCTCCTGCAATCTATTCATCAAGAACTGGGCCAGACTTCACTATGAGATTTCATGCACTTATAAATATCGGTTCGGGGGTAGCAACGCCCACCATGACCGGCTCGGGGGGATGACCCCCCAGTGCTTGGTCCGCCCCCGGCGAATGCCCACTTTGCAAAACAATGTAGGCCACTGTCGTGAATCTTCGACTGAGCACTAAGGACTAACGATTGGCGCGCGCAGTGGTGCGCAGTTGCGCTAACAACGTGAGCGCAGCGAGCGGGGTCAGGCTATCGATGTCTACTGCCGCGAGCTCATCGAGCAGTGCGGCATCGGCGGCACTGGTGGGCGGAACCGACGGCGCAATCAATGATAGTTGCGCGTGTTGGCCAAGTGCTGCGCCGCCTTCAAGTTGCCCAAGCAACTGTCGAGCCCGGCCAATAACACTGCGTGGTAGCCCGGCCAACCGCGCCACATCAATGCCGTAGCTCTTGCTCGCACCGCCCTCGACGATGCGCCGCAGAAACACAATTTCGCCACGAGCCTCACGAATTGCGGCTGACACATTGCGGACCCGAGGTCGCGAGTTGGCCAGCCCGACCAGCTCATGATAATGAGTTGCAAAGAGCGTCCGCGCGCCGATCGCATCATGGAGATATTCAGAAACCGCCCATGCCAACGAAACACCATCATACGTCGACGTGCCCCGCCCTACTTCGTCGAGGATTACCAAAGATCGGCGGGTTGCTTTAGCCAAGATGTGCGAGGTCTCGCGCATCTCCACCATAAACGTGGAATCACCACGCGACAAATTATCAGCAGCACCAACCCGCGTGAACACGCGATCACACAAGCCAATGTGGCAAACCGCCGCTGGCACAAACGAGCCCATCTGAGCTAACAAAACGATTTGCGCAACTTGCCGCATGTACGTCGATTTGCCGGCCATGTTTGGCCCTGTGATCAACACCAACTGTTCGTGCGCCGCATCAAGCCGACAGTCGTTAGGAACAAATTCACCAGTCGCCAAGATTTGTTCGATCACCGGGTGGCGGCAATCTTTGATATCGATCACCACGCCATCATCAACGGTGGGGCGACAATAGCCGTGCTTGGCGGCAACATCAGCGAGCCCACCGACGACGTCAAGCACCGCTAATGCGGCCGCAGCTTCGGCGAGGTGCAAGGCTTGGATCGCAACGGTTTGCATCAAGGTGCGAAACAGTTCGGCTTCACGCCGCGCTAAGGTTTCTTCGGCCGACAATACCTTGCGTTCAAGTTCGGCCAGCTCTGGGGTCACATAACGTTCGCCGGTAGCCACGGTTTGTTTGCGCACGTAGCGCGCCGGCACTTTGCCAAGGTGCGATTTGGTAATTTCGATGTAGTACCCAAACACCCGATTGTAGCGAACCTTGAGGCTAGCGATGCCGCTCTGCTCTTGCTCGCGGATTTCAATCGCCAAAATTTCTTCTTTGCCGCCATCGGCAAGGCGACGACACTCATCGATTTCAGCATCAACGCCGGTGCGAATCACGCCGCCATCTTTGAGCATCGCCGGCGGCGCTTCGGCCAGCATGCGTGTCAATGTGGCGGCCAGCGCTGCAAGCTCAGGTGCTAACAATGGCGCTGGCTCTAACAACGACGGCAGCGTGCCGCCTAACAACGCCGCAATTATTGGCAAACGCACCAACCCATCGCGCAACTTGCCCAGATCGCGTGGCGTGGCGATGGCCAAGGTGGCGCGGCCAGCCAGCCTCTCAAGGTCAGCGATTTCGCCAAGCGCACGGCGCACCCGCTCGCGCAGCGGATGATCGTCGACGAAATACTGCACCGCACCCAAGCGCCGCTCGATCAGGCCCGCATCCACCAACGGATACAACAACCAGCGCCGCAGCAACCGGCCACCAGGTGCAGTCACCGTTTCATCGATCGCAGCGAGCAAGGAGCCCTGTTTTTTGCGGCCAATCGTAGTCTCGATCAGTTCCAGGTTGGCAATCGCGGCTTCGTCAAGCACCACGGAATCCGTGCTGCGATACACGTCGAGGCGAGCCACCGGCAACACGCCAGCCGGCTGGGTGTGCCGCGCGTAAGCCAACACGGTACCGGCCGCAACCAATAATGTTGCGGCTGCCGCTGGCACATCTACCAAGCTGTCATCAAGCAGCGCGAGCGCGGTGGCCGACTCGACCTGGTAGTTCGACCATGCAAAGCTAGCTGGCAAGCCGGCCAACACACCCGACGTAGCGCGCAATGCCGCAGCACACAGAATTTCGCGCGGCGCAACGCGGGTGAGTTCGTCGAGCAAGTCGACCTGGCTCACTTCGGTCGCGCGGAATTCGCCGGTACTCACATCGAGATACGCTAAGGCAACCGCGTCCCCGCTGGGCATGGGTAACAATGCCGCTAGGTAGCGCGCCACCTTCGGTTCTAGGACATCTTCGTCGAGCATCACCCCCGGGGTAACGATGCGAGTCACGTCGCGCCGAACCAATCCCTTGGCCAGCTTGGGGTCTTCGACCTGTTCGCAAATCACCACGCGGTGACCGGCTTCCACTAACTTAGCGATATAGCCGCGCGCGGAGTGATGCGGGACCCCGCACATCGGGACGGCATCTTCTTTGCCCTTGTCGCGTGTTGTCAATGTGAGGTCTAGTTGCCGAGCGGCGATCACCGCATCGTCAAAAAACATCTCGTAAAAATCGCCCAAGCGAAAAAATACGATTGCATCGGGATGGCGTTCCTTGATTTCAAGGAACTGTCGCATCAACGGAGTTTCTGATGGTTTGTGCCGAGCCACCCAGGGTTGGTAACATGGCAGGCGGGCGCAATGCGCTTTAACACCGACCAACCGCAAGGTCCACGCGCGCGACCGCTCATTCGAGATCGTCGGAGCAAAACCGATGCGACGCTTGCAGCGGCTTACATCTTAGCGATGATCGCCGACTTATTGAGCTTGCGCTCGAATTGCGCTTTGGCTTCTTCGGCCGATTCCATGGTTTTAAAAGCACCACTTCGCACCCGGTAGAATGTGCCTTTGCCTTCAACAGTGGCTTCGATGATACGTGATGCAAAGCCCGATTCGCGGACGGTGTCAGCAAACGCTTCGGCTTCGCTACGTTTCTGAAACGATGACAACTGAAGGGTGAACTTCGTGCCTTTGTCGGCGGTCACTTTAGCAACGCTTGCCTTGTCGGCAGTCTTGTCGGTAGTCTTGTCGGTAGTCTTGTCGGTAGTTTTGTCCGCAGTCTTGCCGGTAGCGTGGTTGCCCTTCACGGCTTCTTTGCGAACCCGCTCCAAATCAGAGATTTCTTGTTCAACTGGGGCAATCGCGGCTTGGCCTTGCGTCAAGGATGCACGAAACGTCAACGGCGCGCCGTTTTCTAAGCGATCCAGCGCTGCGAGCGGGTCGCGTGCAGATGCGTTGTGGCTGCGGTCAACATGACTGCGAGCCTCGACCTTTTTGCCCACCACCACGCCCAGTACGAACACCATACAAGTGACCACGGCGCCGCCAAAAAACAGATAAAAAATCTGCCGGCCGTCGAGCGAAACCTCGACTCGGTCTTTATACAAATCGCTGCCTTGCGCCATGGGGGATCTCCTTACCCCCCAACTTGGCGAACCTCGCGGCTGGGGGCAAGAATTTGGCGTTCAGCCGATCCGATTACTGCATAATATTGATCGTGCCCAACGACTGACCTTCGACCCGAAAAACTTTTCCTCGGGTTGATGGTAGCGCTGCCGATTCAGAAAGAAAATCACCTTCGTCAACGACCCAAATCGACTGGGTCGGGCCAGCGATGACTTTGCTCGGATAGCTAGGTTGGATGCCTAACACCAGCGGTGTAAAGCCAGCGGTCTGCCGGAAATTCAATGCATACCCGGCATACAGCATCGGGACATCGACCAAGCCGCCAGCACGGTCGCCGCGACACAGCGCATCGCCAGGATAGGTTGGGTCAACAATGTTGAACGTCATCCCCGGGTTACTAAACCGGATCGATTGCGCTGGGCGTGTGACCACCGCCGATGACGGCTCGGCAGCGACGCATGAGCCAGCAACATATTGTGGCTGGCGCTCGGTCTGCATGACGTCGGTAGAACATGGGTTCGGCGTTGGAATATCGGTGCACGGTGGCGCAACCAGAGGAATCCGACCCCGCAATAACGAGTTGCCGGTTGGATTCTGGATACAAGCGCCCGACGCATCGGCAATGACGTTATGAATGAAACCGGAGCGCGTCCCGACGACCGCAAACGCTGCACCGGCGCGCAATTCAAAGCGCTGTGGGCCAGCAACACAAACCGGCGGCGGCACGACACCTTCAACGCAGCGGTTGTTCTGACATACCGTGCCACTGTCGCAATTTTTGTCTTCGGTACATGTCATCACGCACGCTGGCGCTGGCGTCGCGCGTGAAGGGTCCACCTCGCATGCCCACGCCCGATCGGAGGCGATAGTCGTGTCATCTTTGGGATGGCTAGCGCTGCCCAATTTTGCTTGCACCAGTGCAAGGTCAGTACACTGTAGAGCGCTGGTGCAACCGGATAGCGGCGTGGTGCGCAACTGACGCAGGCGTGGCACCATCGCCACTTCACCAGCGCTGGTTCGGCTCACGGAATAACGACGTAGCCCAACCATAAAGTCACGACACGTGTCGAGTAACGCCGCTTTATCAGCCGTTGCCAAACACGCGCCAACATTAAAGGCACTATCAGGGTGCAACACACACTCATAACCGAACGCGCACTGTCGGGTGCTGGCCGTTGGGTCACATCCACGCATTTGCACAATATCAAAAGGCTCAACACCCGTTGAACAATACGGCTTGGCTGGATCGCTGACCACCAAAGCACCATTGCTCGTGGTCATCAGGCCGGTACGTACCGCCGGGCCATCGATGGAGTTATCGGAACGATCCAACGACAAGGAACCTTCATACGTCAAACTCCAGGTTTCATCGGCCCGTAACGCGCGCAGATCAGGAAAGGATTCCGCCCGCACCGCAATTGGCGCAGCAAATGACAACTGAGAAACTGGGCGGTTTTCATCAGAACCTTCACACAACACTTGTTGCATGAACGGCAGGGTCAGCGCTTTTTCCGGTGCGATCGTCGTGGTTGAAACCAGTTGCGTTGGATTTGCAGTCAGACGTGGGCCGCCGCGATTGCCGGTGGTGTCGGCCGGATCCGGACCGTTAGTGATGCAAATTGGTTTGGGTTCGGCCTCGCTGCTCTCCGCAACGATGGCCCGATCAACCAGTGCATCGCGCAATTGATGGGCCATGACAAATGGCAGCGGTGACTCCAACGGCCGTGAACGAATCGGCAGGTCGGCGAAGTTATCGTCGTCAATATTCACAATGAACGTCGAGCCGGTCGTCGCTGCGATTGCAGCAAAGTGACCAACCAGTTGCCGTGGTGCCGCGGCTGCACCAGTGCCGTCATTGTCGATCGTTACAAATGTCACTGCGGTAGGCACCGCATCGCCCGTGAGTTCGATACCAGGGCCGCGCGCCAATGCTCGCCGCCGTGGAGTTAAGACATCACCGACCGGCAAACAAGATAGCCGCGCAACATCGCGTTCTTCTGCTAACAATCGTGGATCAACTTGGGTGTCACACTCTTTCGAAAGATTGAGCACTTCCGCGACGCGCACAGTGCCGTCCGAAGCTACCGCGTAAACAAATTGCGCTTGGCCACCCGGGGCAATCGCATCGTTGACAACACCAACGGCGCCGCCAAGGCCAATTTGCGGCGACAACGCCACGTTATGTACACCCAAGTCATTATCGCGATCTTCGAATGCGACCCGCGACACCGAAACCGGCAACAGGCTAGCGTCGAGCTCAACCATGGTAATGGTTGCGCTATTGTCGGCACCGATAACCATCCGCCGCGTGCCAACGCGCACATCTTGGCGAATATCAAGAGTGACTGGCCGAACACCAGCGGTGACTGGACCAGCCGCATTGCACTCGGCCGGGCAAGTCACATTGCCATCACCGACTTGCGGTACACCCGCAGCGTCAAATGTGATGGATGCAACCGTTGTAAGCGTCTCGACGTTAACCGCCGCCACCATATGGCAGTTGGGATACGCAATGTAGACGATGCCGGTTGGATTTACCGGGCAAGCTTGGCCGATGACACTATCGCCGGTGGCTGCAATCATCGCAGCGGCCCGCGCTGCAATGGGTACTCCACTAGCATTTTTCACTTGCGCGCGCGTCACGGTCGGTTTGGGCTCACGCGCCAACGCATCGGTTAAATTCAAGATGCTGGCATCACACGAACCAGCGTTTGCAGTAATTGCAAAACAACCCGAATCGTCAACGGTCAATGCGATAGGTTCAACGCCAACGCTAATGCCATTTTTACCTGGCGTTAGCGGATCGGTATCGAGCACAACGGTATCGCCACCTTGAAATTGTTCGGTTGGCTTGGTGTCAAATTGCGCTAACGCAACACTGCCAGTGGCCGACTGCAAAATCAGCCCGTACCAATTCACCGCGCCCAAGATGCTGCCGCCGGTGGCGCGCAGATCTTCCTGGCCAACCGGCACGTTGATCGTCGAGCCTTCGACCGCTGTGCGTGAATAAATATCGCACGCTTGACGTGGCATTGGGCTGACCACGGTTGGATCCCCAGGCTGCGCGCCATCGTTGCCGGTAATGCGCAAACCGCCATAACAAGCGAAGGCGACATCAACCGGACGATCAAGATTGAGTTGGCTGGCACCGGTGGTGGCGGTGTCACCGCAACTCGCAGCGACTAGCGTCGCGAACAGCGTCGCACATAGTGGTTTCATGGCCTTCATAAACGACGCTCTCCAATCCGCAGCACTACCCGTTCAGTCGCCGACGAATCGGGGGCCAAATCGATAACGCTCACGGTGTCTTCCAAGAAATCTGAAACATACAACTTGCGGTGGACTGCGGAGACCACCAGCGCGTACGGCCCTCGGCCCACAGTGATGGAACGAGTTACCATTGCGCCGGCCCGTGGGTCGACCACGTTGACGGTGCCGTCGGCAAAACACGAAACGTAGGCACGGTCACCGTCACCCACATTGGCGACGGTTAAGCCCGACGCGTTGCGACACACGTCGGTAGCGGCCAGGCCACGATTCCGAGGCACGCCGGTTTCATCGAGGGAGGTGTCATACAACTGCACGGTTGGTGGCCGCCGATTCAACACGTACATGCGCTCGCCATTGTTGGAAAACGCTAAGCCACGCGAATCTGTTGAGCCGCCACTGGTGCCACCTACTGCGTCGAGAAAGAAGTACCCCGTCGGCAGCAAAAATGGTGCGGGCGCACCCGCTTGCCGCCCCACGGTCAACATTTGTACGCGGTCTTCGCTGCGCGAAACTGCATAAATTAAACCATTTGGATTGCCTGGGGTCCGACCCGCGATGGCAGTTGCACCGCGCAAACCGTTGCCATCGGCAGCGAACAGGCCCGTCAGCACATCGGCAATTTGCGGCGATGCACCGGCATTCGAGTCAAGCAACGTGAGCGCACCGGTCGAAAGGTGCGCAACTACGGCATAGCCAGCCGTAGCGTCAGCGTAAATTCCAAACGGCTCCTCGGTCAGCACCCCATTGGTGTCGTCGGCCAAAATTGTGGTCAACCGATGCTCGTCGTCGCACAATGCAAACGGCACACCGTCCGCCGAGCATGAGATGCCCTGACTAGTGCCATCAACCCAAGTTACCGATGGATCGCCGCGCACCGGCACCACAAAACGATAGGCGCCATTGCCAAAGTCCTGGGTCGCAACATTGGTTGCAAAGTTACCGATTCGCACCCCAGCATCGGCGCGAATAAATCGAGCTTCATCACACTCCAACGTCACCGGACTCAACGGATCGCGTTTGCAGCCATCAGGAATCGTCTGATTGCTAAGCCAAGCAGCGGCAACCACATCAACCATGGCTAAATCGATCATCGACATTGTGCCCGAGTCGTAGCGTAACTCCGAATTGGCGTTGGTAACCGCCAGCGATGCTTCGTCTGGAGTTAGCGCCATGCCAGTCGGAAAAAATAGTTGGTCAACCGGCGGCCGGACTTCATCCGAGGATGCCGTACAAGCCGAACCAACTGCCAAACTAACAGCAAACAGTGAATAAACGGCTTTCATAGCTAGTACCTTGGGCCCAACGTTGGTTCCGGGTTGCAGTTCGACTTTCGCACCAAGGCCCGGGACCGAAGGTCCAACCCTTGGGACAGGCACATGAGACTCATGGAGCGGCAAAAGCGTTGCTTGGCTTCGACGATTCACAGCGAAGTCCCTTCTGGCGTGGCCTTGCTCACAATGCTCGCTTTCGCATCGGCTGCTGGCCGAGGTGCCAACAATGCCGCACGCGCCGCTGCAACCCGCGCAATCGGGACCCGGAACGGCGAACATGAAACGTAGTCAAACCCAGCGCCATGGCAAAACTCAACCGAGCTCGGTTCGCCACCATGCTCGCCGCAAATCCCGACTTTGAGGTTGGGCTTGGTGGTGCGCCCACCGCGCACGCCTAACAACATCAACGCGCCTACCCCTTCGCGATCCAACACCACAAAGGGATCATTGGCCAACACATCACCTTCGATGTACGAAGGCAAAAACCGGCCTGCATCGTCGCGCGATAGGCCGTACGTGGTCTGGGTCAAATCGTTGGTCCCAAACGAAAAGAAGTCGGCATGTTCGGCGATTTTACCTGCGACTACGCAGGCCCGTGGCAATTCGATCATGGTGCCGATGGTGTACGGCAACGTGACGTTCGCTGCAGCAAAGACTGCATCGACGGTGGTTGCGACAAGTGCCCGCATTTTCGCCAATTCAAGTGGCACCATGACCAGCGGAATCATGATTTCAGGTTGCACATCAATGCCAGCTTGGTGCACCGCCACCGCAGCGCGGGCAATCGCTTCGGCTTGAATCTGATAAATCTCAGGAAACGTAATGGCCAACCGCACGCCGCGATGGCCGAGCATTGGATTGGCTTCGGTGAGTTCTTGCACTTTCGCCGTCATCGCTTGCACCGAGGCACCGAGTTCAGTCGCTACTGCAGCGATATCTTTTTCGGTGTGTGGCAAAAATTCATGCAGTGGCGGGTCGAGCAACCGAATGGTTACTGGCAGGCCATGCATCACTCGGAATATCTGTTCAAAGTCGCCTTGTTGCATCGGCAGAATCGTCGCCAACGCAGCGCGCCGCCCGGCTTCATCGTCGGCCAAGATCATCCGGCGCACGGCAAGAATTCGGTCGGGAGCAAAAAACATATGCTCGGTGCGGCACAGCCCAATACCTTCAGCGCCAAATGACCGCGCGGTTTGCGCATCCACGGCGGTATCAGCATTGGTGCGGACTTTGAGCTGACGAAATCCGTCGACCCAGGCCATCAAGGTTTTGAGTTCTTCGCCAAATTCGGCCGGCCGCAAAGGTGCTGCACCGACGAAGATTTCACCGGTGGACCCATCAATGGTAATCAAGTCGCCTTTTTTGAAAGCGACTTCAACCGCAACGCCCGACGACGAATCCATCACCACGGCTTTGCCACGCGCTGAATCAACTTTTAGCGCAGTACATGCGGTCACACATGGTTTGCCCATGCCGCGTGCCACCACCGCTGCATGCGAGGTCATGCCGCCGCGCGAGGTTAGAATCCCAGTGGCCGCTTGCATGCCATGAATATCTTCCGGCGAGGTTTCGGTCCGCACCAAAATCGCCGACTCACCACGCTTGGCGTATT
>JAYWHS010000446.1:0-14183 GCA_043777635.1 Kofleriaceae bacterium
TGAACCTGAAAGCAGCGCGCCCATGCGCGGCACGATGTGATGAACGTGGATGCGTGCCGCTGCGCCAAGTAGCCCCGGCGGCGGTTCGCTTAACTCCAAGATCACCACTTTCCCGCCTGGCCGAGTGACCCGTTTCATCTCGGCCAGCGCCGCATTGCGATTGGCAACATTGCGAATACCAAACGATATCGTCACTGCGTCAAAACTGGCGTCGAGAAATGGCAACGCCTGGGCATCGCCAAGTTCGAAACTCACCACCGCTTGGGTGGCGGCATTGCTGGTTGCGAGTTTGGTCTTGGCCACGGCCAACATACGCGGTGACGGATCGGTGCCAACAATCGTTGCTACGCCGAGGTTCCGCTCAAGCCGTCGAGCATATACCGCAAAGGCAACATCGCCGGTGCCCGAAGCTAAGTCGAGCACGTTGATTTGGCCTGGCAAGTCATCGAGGGCGGCTGCGGCAAGTTTGCGCCAACGCTGATCAATGCCGAGTGAGATTACGCGATTGAGCAAATCGTAGCGGTCGGCGATTTGGTCGAACATTGCGCCGCTGCCTAAAGGTTGCGAACTCATGTTAGTGACTCCTTGCGAGTGAAGCGTAGGCAACTGTGCGTAGTTGATCTTTGGCTTCACACTCATGCAGGTGACCCAGGGTTGCGATGGCGGATTCGATTTGTGCAGTGGCAAAGCCGTTGGCCGCTTCGAGCGCACCGGAAGATTTAACCAATTGCGCGATGTGCAGCATCAGCGACCCAGACGCCGGATCGGTTTCTGGCGTTGATAGAAATTCGCGTAAATTGTCGACGATGGCAGGCGACTGCCGGGCCGCGATAATCAATGGATAGGTGACTTTCCCTTCACGTAAATCGGCCAGCGGCTTTTTGCCGATGGCGGTTTCGCTACCGGCGAAATCAAGACAATCGTCGATCACTTGAAAGGCTACGCCAAGATGCAGCCCGAAGTTTTCGAGGGCATTTTCGATTTCGACGTTCACGCCGCCGGCCCGCGCGCCCGCGATCATCGCCCACCGAAAAAGCGCTGCGGTTTTACCGCGTGCTACCGCGAGATACGAATGCGTTGAAAGTGCGTCGTCGTCGAGTTTGCCTCGGCGCTCTAGCTGTAGAGATTCTGCTAACACCATTTCTTCGATGATGCTCAACATCAATGGCAACGCGCCGTCGACGCCACTGGCTTGCACGCGCATGAGCGCATTAACTAACAACCAGTCGCCGGCAAAAATTGAGGCGGCGTTGCCGTACATCGCACGCGCAGTTGGTTTACCCCGGCGAGTTTCGGCGAAATCAACGACGTCGTCGTGCAGCAGCGTCGCGTTGTGAACCATTTCGACCGCAACCGCTAATTGGTGCGCGGCTGGGGTAAATCCACGACCGGTGCGGCTGGCTAGTGCCACGCAAATCGGTCGCAAATATTTGCCACGAGTGGTGACCAAATCGACGGCGGCGGTTTCTACCAGCCGGGTACCGCCGCGTAAATCTTGCAACGTTTGAGCAACTTGCGCGACGTCGTCACGTAGCCATGCGTCGAGACCGCGCAGCCGTTCTGCTAAGTCTATGGTGCCCTCGGTTTGGCAAATGTTGGCGAGTTGTTGCAGGGGCGCCTTGGGTGCGACGGCTAGGGTGGGCATCGATACTCCTTGTAACCAGATATAGCTCTGGTGCCTTAACTTTGTTCAAAGTTTCATGAACAAAGTTTTAGTTTCGCAGATCCGGTGCAACATCATGTAATTGTTCAATTCATCGATTCTCGCCAATGTCACGTAGCATCTCTTCGCAGCGAAAACCGCCAAATTACTGACATTTGCCCACACTGTAGATATTGTCTGGGTGTGTCGAGAACCCGTGGTGGCCGAGAACAGCGTTTAGTCAGCCGATGCCCGGTGGAGTTCGCACGGCCATCGGGACCGGTGTTCGCTGAAACAGAAGACATGTCCAATCGCGGCATGTTTGTGCGGACCGAGGCGATGTTGCCTGTTGGCGAAGTGACAACGGTCTTTTTGACGTTACCAAATGGTTCACGGCTGCGATTTATCGCGCGCGTCGCGCATATTCTCATGCCGGCGGCGGCCCGCGCGTTGGGCCGGCACGTCGGTGTAGGCTTTGAGTTTATCGGCACTGGCCGCGAGTTCGACCTGCTGCGTGTGCATGTGCAAACCATTAGCGGCGAAGAAACCAATCCTGGCATGTCGTCGTCGTCGTTGGCGCTCATTGCCGAGCCATCCGAGCCGCTGCGCGCGCGGTTAGCGAGGTGTATGGAACGCGCCGGTTTTGAAGTTCGCACCTATGAATCAGCGTCCGAAGCCTTGGCGGCGTCGGTGGGGTGGCAGCCTGATGTGGTGATTGCGGCCCTCGACATGGAGGGTATGTCCGGTATCGACTTGGCGTACGCGATGGCGGATCATGCCCAGATGTCTGCGGTGCCACTCATTCTAACCGCTGACGGTGCCAGTGATTTGGTGCGCTTGGAAGCCTATCGCGCTGGCGTGCGTGACTTGGTGCCTCGGCCGTTTCTCGACGAAGAGATGGTGATTCGTGTGCACCGCGCGACCTCGACGGTAACCGCAGGCATAGGTTTGCGAGGCGCACTTGTTGACGTTGCGCTTGGAACCTTGTTGTCCTTGTTTGAGTTTGAGCGCAAGTCGGGCGTGCTGCTGGTGATGAATGGGCCCGATGCAGCGCGGCTGTTTGTTTCGGAGGGCCGCATCTGTAGGATCGAAGGCGGCGGCGGCGGCGTTGCCCGCGAACGCTTGATGCGGGTACTCGACTGGACGGTTGGCCAATTTGAGTTTTCGGCAGGACCGGTGCAAGTCCTCGACGAACTAGGTCTATCTACCAGTAACATTTTGCTGCAACACGCTCAGAGTCGCGACGAAGCGACGGGGTAACTGCGACACCTGCGACCGTGAAATGTTTTCGACAAATACGCAAATTGTAGGAATTTCTTGGTCGTTGTGCGGTTAACCTGTCAACCGCAGTGCTGAGCCGCGCATCTTGAATTTGTATGAAACAGTTCCTTGTTGGTTTGTGTTTGGTGGTGATGGCGGTTGCATGGATGAGCCATGCGGCAGCTAAGACCGGAGCCGCGCCAACATCCGCTGACGCCATCGTGAGCGTGCCACCGGTACCCATCGCGAATGCCTTGCGAATCTCCTCGGCACCGGCGATCGATGGCAAGTTGACCGATACGATCTGGGACAGTGCACCCAAACACGGTGGGTTTGTGCGGCGGTTTCCCAACCCCAACTTGCCGGCACGGCGCAATACCGAGTTCGCGGTGCTCTATGATGACGTCGCGGTTTATATCGGCGTTTGGGCCACCGATGAAAGTCCATCCGAAATTCGCGGCTTGCTAACCCGACGTGATCAGGAGTCGGTGTCCGATGTGATCGGTGTTTCGTTCGACTCGTATCATGATCGCCGGACTGCATTTACGTTTTTGCTAAACCCTGCCGGTGTGCAACGCGACATGCTTATATTTGATGATAGCGATTCGGATGATTCGTGGGATGCAGTATGGACCGGTGGCACGGCACGAACGCCAACTGGGTGGACTGCCGAGTTTCGCATTCCGCTTTCGCAACTGCGATTCTCCGCTAAACCTGAACAAACCTGGGGCATGCAAGTCATTCGCAATGTGGCCCGCACCGGCGAAGAAGATGTGTGGTCGCCGTGGCAGCGTTCCGACGCGCAGATCGTTAGTAAATTTGGCACCCTGCATGGCATTCGCAACGTCAAGCCCGGCCGGCGCTTGGAATTGTTGCCGTATGCTTCGGTCGGGCTGCAAAGCGCACCGGTCGACGCCAACGATCCTCTCAACGACAGTTTGCAGCCACGCCGTGCGATCGGCATTGACGCAAAGTATGGATTGTCGTCGGCGTTCACGTTGTCGGCGACGTTGAATCCTGATTTTGGCCAAGTCGAAGCTGATCCCGCGCAAGTGAATTTATCAGCCAATGAATTGTACTTTGCTGAACGTCGATCGTTTTTTCTAGAAGGCACAGAGCTGTTTCAAATGGGCATTGGTAGCGATGACGAGAGCGCTGAATCGTTGTTCTATTCGCGTCGCATCGGTGGCGCTCCACACGGTTCGGTCGACGGTGATTACACCAAGATTCCAACCGCCACGGCGATTTACGGTGCCGCTAAAATCAGTGGGAAAACCGAAGGTGGCTGGTCGGTTGGCGTGCTCGACGTGGTCACCGGCCAAGAGCGCGGCACCGGTGTCGATGCTGATGCCAATCAAACCACGGCGGTGGTTGAACCGTTGACCAATTTTTCGTTGGCTCGCATCAAACGTGATTTTCGCGATGGCAAATCCACGTTTGGCATGATGGCCACCGGTGTGCAAAGGGCACTCGCCGATACGCCGTTGCATGAGCTGCTCGTCGACCAAGCGTATTCCGGAGGCGCTGACGGTGTTCATCGCTGGGGTAAAAATGGTGGCTACCAACTAAAGGCCAACCTGTATGGCAGTTTTGTGCATGGTTCGGCTGATGCGGTGGCTAGGCTGCAACGCTTAGCGCGGCATAATTTTCAACGGCCGGATGCACCTCATCTTTCTTATGATCCCACGCGCACCACCCTGGCGGGGGCCGCACTAGGCTGGAACCTCGGCAGTATCAATGCCGACCCGCATTGGCGTTACGGCGTCGGCGGTGATATTCGGACCCCTGAATTTGAAGCCAACGACATGGGCTTTCAGACCAGCGCCGATCAGGTAGTTACCTACGGCTTTGCTTCGTATCGAGATGACGCACCCGGTGGCGGATTATTGAGCTATCGCCTCAATAGCAACATGTGGACGTACACCGATTTTGAGCCGCGCCTCGCTGCCTGGGGTGGCAACGTCAACGGCCATGTGACCACCACCGATATGTGGAGTCTTGGCGGTGGCATCAACTACGATATCAACCGTTGGGATTTCACGGCGCTGCGTGGTGGCTCGGCGTTACGTGCCAACGGCGGGCTGTCGGCGTGGAGCTACGTCAACACCGATTCGCGAGACAAAGTGCAGTTCAGTGGCAGCGTCAACGCGGGCCTGATACCGGCGACCAACAACTGGTCAAGCAACGTTGATTTCAGTGCGCAGATTCAAGCCCGTTCGAACTTAGAAATTTCGCTTGGACCCAGCCTTGGGGTTGCGGAAGATGACCGTCAATACGTCGACGAAGCTGTGGATGCCGCTGGTATCTCGCACTATCTTTTTGGCCGGATTCGCCAGGTAACTGCGGCCATGACGTTGCGCATGGCGTGGACGTTAACGCCAAACCTCGGGTTTCAACTTTATGCCCAACCGTTTTTATCGACGGGTTCGTACGGCCACTACAAAGATGCAGATCGTCCAAACGCTCAAGGCTACGCGGACCGCTTCTATCAATATTCAAATAACGATTTGCGAATCGAGGATGAGCAAATCTCAGTGCTGCGCGATCGCAGTGGGCGCAATGCCTACACGTTCGCGCGCCCCGACTTTGGTGCTCGCGAGCTGCGCAGTACGCTGGTCGTGCGCTGGCAGTACCGCCCAGGCTCGACGATCTTTGCAATCTGGAGCCACGGCCGCAGCGCCTACGACGGCGACGGTGCGTTCAGGCTCGGCTCGGAACTGCAAACCTTGGCTCAGACGACGGGTGAAAATGTGGTGATGCTCAAAGCCAATTACTGGTTTGGGTTGTAGGCCCACAGCGATACGTAGCTACATGAAACACGGTACATTGCCGCTATGCCGTTTGTTTTGTTGGACACCTTGGAGCGCTGCTGATGGCACGTATCGACGGGTATCTCCGTAGTATCGAAAAGTTCGGCGCTGCCGGTGCCATCCTAGCGTCGGGAGAAGCGGTGACATTGCGGTTCGCCAGCGGTGATCGCCAGGCTACGCAAGTAACACCGCATGATCAACTGGTGGCCATGGTGCGCGAGGTTGCCAGTATCGAAGCCATCGCGATGCTCGACGGTGGTCGCCCCACCGCGTTTGAGTTTGTCAGTGCTGGGATTGCGTATGCCGCCCAAGTCTCGCCCAAAGCCGGGGCGTGGACGGTGGTGCTAGTGCCAGTGGGCAACCCGGCATCTGGGGGGGCGGTCACCAGCGCGTCGACTGGGTCGCCAGCACCAGCAGCAAGTGGCGGTGGACAACCGATGGCAACCCGCGCCGCGACGCCTGCACCGGTGGCTATCGACAGTGCCGACGGCATGGAAATCGAGCGCTCGCAGTACGACGATTCGCCTGAATCAACGACCAGCGGTAGCACCTTGCTCGACGAATTATTTGCCGCTGCCCGTGGGGCGCGGGCTAGTGATTTGTATTTGGCTGCTGATGCTGTGCCCATGTTACGCGTCGCCGGCGAACTTGTGCCCATGCGAGATCGCGGCATTCTTGATGCTGATCGATTGGAGCGCGAGCTTGGCATTCTGGCGCCCGCGGAGCAGCGCGACGGTGCGGTGACAGGCATGCCGTCGGCGTTCGTCTATGGCAATCGCGAAGTGCGGATGCGGATTTCGTTAGCGCGAGACAAACGCGGGGCCACGGCGGCTATTCGATTGATGGTCCTTGAACCGCCGCCGCCAGAGCGAATTGGCTTACCGGAGTTGGCGGTTCGAACCGTCGAAGCGACGCGTGGGCTGTTTGTAATTACCGGCGGTCCGGGCAGCGGTAAGACCACAAGTTTGGCCTCGCTGGTGCACGCGCAAAATATCAATTCATCGCGGTTTATCGTCGATTTGGCGCAGACCATTGAGATGGTTCATGTCAGTCGGCGCGGCATCGTTTCGCAGCGTTGCGTTGGCGAACATGTTGGCAGCTACGCTATTGGGGTTGCGACCGCGCTGCGTGAATGCGCGGATATAATCGCGATCGGTGATTGCAGTGATGCCGATACCGCTCGGGCGATTGTGACGGCCGTGCAAAGCGGTGCCTTGGTGCTGGTCGTCGTCGCTGGCAATGACGTTGCGACCGCGGTGCTCCGGCTTGCGCAACTCGCTGACCCGGCTGAGCCACAACGTGCACTACACACGTTGGCGCGTAATTTTATCGGCGGTACAGCACAGGTAATGTGTCGTCGAGCCGACGGTAATGGGCGTTTTGCGGCTTTCGAAATTTTGCACGGAAGTGATGCCGTGCGCGCGGCATTGGCAACCATTGAGGGCCACGGCGCGGCGCTTACCAGTGCGATTGAGGTCGGGAAATTGACCGGAATGATGAGCTTGTCCGATGCCCTGCTTGATGCGTCGCGTCGGGGTATTAAATAATAGTCAGTTTGGCCAGCGAAGTATGGCTTGAAAACTTGCCATCGCACCGGTGCATCGGGTTAGAATATTTAGAGGGGATTTCAAATAACCGTGAGCACCGATTATCGAGATGGCGGCACGCTGGTTCTAGCGCGTCCACTTGAAGCCCCCGACAAAAAGAAGAACGGGGAAGCTGCGTGCTTGGTGATGATTCATCCGCCAGGCCCCGATATTGGTAAACGGGTACCGCTGGCGGTGCCGGTGTACGTGGTAGGCCGCGATGCGACGGCTGACTTTGTGGTGCCACGCAGCTCGGTGTCGCGCCAACATGCGCGGTTAGCCCAAGATGAAGATGGCGAGTGGTCGGTGGATGATCTCAATTCGACCAACGGCACGTTCGTCAACGAGTCGCGCGTGCGTAGCTCCAAGCTAACCGATGGCGACCAGGTACGGTTTGGAGATGCGATTTACAAGTTTCTGGCCGGCTCCAATATTGAGAGCGCCTATCACGAAGCAATTCACAACATGGCCATCACCGATGGCATGACCGGCATCGCGAACAAGCGGCACTTTAGTGAGTTTTTAGAACGCGAAGTTGCGGTTGCACATCGCCATGGTCACCCGCTCACGCTGGTGATGTTCGATGTTGATCACTTCAAAAAAGTCAACGATTCGCAAGGCCACCTCGCCGGTGATGCGGTGCTCAAAGATCTAACCGCACGTATTAAGCTGCGGGTACGGCGTGAAGACTTGTTCGCTCGCTACGGCGGTGAAGAATTTGCATGCGTGTTGCCTTCTACCGCACTTGCCGGCGGCGTAGTTTTCGCCGAGCAACTGCGCGTGATGGTGGAGGAAAAACCTACCGCCTTTGCCGATAAAACGATTCCCTTCACGATCTCGTTGGGTGTTGCAACGCTGCAACGCGAGGCTGGGGTTGATGCGCTGACGTTGATCAAACGTGCTGACGAAAATCTCTACGCTGCGAAACGCGGTGGTCGAAATCGCGTAGTACCAACGCTCAGCGACTTAATTCCGGGTTGAGCTGCGGCCTAGGAGGCTGGTGTTAAACGGTTGCGGAGCCCCTCTGCTGCGTTGGCTACAACAGGGCTATGCCCTCTTCCTCGGCTTCGCCGATGAATTCACCCGCGCTGCCGGTCCTCACATACATGAGTATGCTCCGGTCCGGTTCGCACTCCGCCTTGCAGCTGGACTTCCTCACTCGTTTAACACCAGCCTCCTAGCTGAGCTCGGCGCTGCGCAAGCTAGAACGTGACGGACCAAACGTTGCGGCAGCTCACCGTTGCGGTACAAACCGTGCGTGATCGTCTCGGCAAAAGCACTAACTGATCTTGGCTGGCCCACGCTGGTGGAACACTGGGCCGCGCGCTGCGCTACTGCGCGTGGGGCGGAGGCGGTGCGTCATCATCTTTGGTTTAGTCAATTGGATGAGGCTCGTACGCGAGCACAAGAAATCTCGGAGGCTCGCAGGTTAGCCGCCGCAGGCGCAGCTCTGCCGCTCGGCGGTATTTTCGAAGTGCGCGATGCATTGGATCGGGTCCGCAAAGCTGCGGCGCTCGATGCCTCCGAACTGATTGCGATTGCAACCAGCGCCAAAGCGTTGGCTCGTTGTCGTCTGCACCTGCGCAGCAATGCTGATGCGGCGCCGCGACTTGCCGCAAGGACGGTTGAAATCGAAGATTTGGGTCACGTCTACCACCCCATCCTCGATGGTTTTGACACCGATGGCCGGTTGGTCGATCACGCCAGCGATGACCTCGGACCGCTGCGTAAAACGCTGGCAACGATCAAGACGCAACTCGAAAAGCGCATGAAGACGCTGCTTGAAGACGAACGGTATGCGCCATACTTACAAGATACCTTTCACACGGAGCGCGAAGAACGTTGCGTTTTGCCGGTGCGCACGGACGGCAAAGGCTTCGTGCGTGGCATCGTGCATGGCACCTCGCAAAGTGGCCAAACGCTATTTATTGAGCCGGAGGAGATCGTTGATCTCAACAACCGGAAAAAGCTGGCCGAATGTGATGTTGCCGACGAGGAACGACGTATTTTAGCGAAGTTTTCAGGCTGGGTCGCTGAAGAAGCTGACCCGCTCGCGCGTGGTTTGGCGGTGGCTGAGCTGCTCGATGTTGTGGCGGCGGCCGCGCGGTTGGCCGATGACACCGTGGCGAGTGAGCCGATATTCGCTGACAGTCCGCGTATCGCACTGTTGCACGCGCGCCATCCTTTAATGTTGTTGGCTGAACGGCGTTGCGTGGCCAACGATGTCACCGTCGCTGCGGGCCAGACCTTGATGGTGTCGGGTCCTAACGCAGGTGGTAAAACCGTTGCGCTCAAGACCGTGGGCCTTGCTGCGCTGATGTCGCGGGTTGGGCTGCATCTTAATGCTGAAAGTGGCAGTGCCATCGGTTGGTTTGATCAGGTCTGTACCGATGTCGGTGATCCGCAAAGTTTGGAACACAATCTTTCAACGTTTTCGGGTCATATGTTGAATCTGGCGCATATTCTTGACCAAGCGACGCCTTCGACATTGCTGTTGATGGATGAAATTGCGGTAGGCACTGATCCGGAACAGGGCGCGGTGTTAGCGCAGGCGTTTCTGCAAGCGGTCGCGGCCAAAGGTGTCACCGGCATTGTCACAACCCACTATGAACGGCTAAAAGGGCTTGGCGCTGCCGATGCGCGGTTCGCGAACGCCTCCGTTGGTTTTGATATGGCGGTGATGGCACCGACGTTCAAATTGCACCTTGGCGTGCCGGGCTCGTCGGGAGCGTTTGCCGTCGCCAAGCGCATGGGGTTACCGATCGCGGTCGTTGAGGCGGCGCAACAATTGCTGGGTGGTAACGCGCATCGCATTGATGACCTGCTCGCGAACGTCGCGGATCAACGTTTGCGCCTCGAAGTCGAACGGGCGGCGGTGTTGGCGGAACTAGAAGCCGCCGAAGCCGATCGTGCGGCGTTGCGGGTGCAACGTGAACGCATTGTCAGCCGCTTCGAAAAGCAAACTAGGGCGTCACACGGTGATGCGGTCAGCGCGCTCAAAACTGCGCGGCGCGCACTTGAAGAGCTGCGCACCCAAATTCGCGAACGGGCCATTGCGGCAGCGGCGGCGCTGGTGTCCGACGAGGCACAGGCTGCCGCAATTCGCGACCTTAGCAAGAAACTTAGCGAGGCCGCCCAGGTGGTCGCGCAACACGAACCGACGCGGCCGGCGTTGCCCGGTACGGTACCAACCATTGCACAATTGCAGCCCGGTGCCCCGGTGATTGTTATTGGCATCGGCCGTGGGCAAACCCGCGCCATCGTCGATTCGCTACCGGGCGATGGCAAAGTCACCGTCCGCATGGGCGCACTGCGCGCCACGGTTGCGATCGCTGATGTGTTGATTGATTCGCATCGTGCGGCTCGTCGCGCCGCTGAGTTAGCGCGCCGTGACGACACCCCCGACAAGCCTGATGGTTTGCCTGCGGTTGTGCTCATTGATGGTGCCCGCGATGGTCGCGCTACCGCTCGCAGCGCAGAATCTACCTTGGACCTGCGCGGGCAGCGGGTCGACGAAGCCTTGACTGCGGTTGAACGGTTTATCGATGAAGGTCTGATGGCTGAGCGCGACGTTGTGTTTGTTGTGCATGGTCATGGCACCGGTGTGTTGCGGACAGCGATTCGTAGTCATGTTGCCAAGCACCGCGGGATCCGCAGCGCGCGACCGGGCGAAGCCACCGAAGGTGGCGACGGTGTGACGGTACTGTTTTTGAACCAATAAGCAGTTACCATCGGCATGTGACGACCGCATTAAATATGGCGAGACGACGGATGTGGCGCTGTGGGCTCGCAGCGAGCCTAGGTATGTTGTTGGCGTGTAGTAACCCGTCGGTGGCGCCGACATTAATGCAGTCACCGCTGGGTTTGCCGCCTCGGCTGGTGGTGATGATCGCGATTGATCAACTGCCGAGTTGGAGTTTCGCAAAGCATGAGCCGTTATTTACCCACGGCTATCGGCGGTTGCTCAGTCACGGATTGTATGTGCCGCAGCTTGAGCTGCCCTATGCGCTGCCACTCACGGCGCCCGGCCATGCCAGCCTGAGTACCGGCACCTCTGCCGTGGAACATGGCGTGTTTGGCAACGTGTGGTTTCGGCGCGACGAGCGCAAAGAGCGATCGGCCGAATGGGATCCAGCTCATCCATTGTTACGTACCGCTGGCGAACCGGCGGACGAAGGCGCGTCGGGGCAAGCGATGCAGGTCGAAGGCATCGGTGACGCGCTCAAACGCCAGCGACCTGGTGCCCAGGTTATTTCACTTGGGCTCAAAGCACGAGCGGCGTGTTTTTTCGCTGGGCAACATCCAGATCTTGCGTTGTTCTATGAGCCGAGTTCGGGTGGCTTGATTACCTCGACCTATTACGCCGCGAGCTTGCCGGCGTGGGTGGTGGCTTTCAATCGCGACCATCCTTTTACGGACTACGCCGAACGGGTGTGGAACCCGGTTGATGCTGGGTTGTTAGCGCGTGTAACGAATCGTCCGGATGCCGCTGCGGGCGAAGGCGCCGAATCAAATTTTGGCATTACATTTCCGCATGCGCTGGCTAGTTCAAGCAACGCTGCCAAAGCGTTTGTGGCAACGCCATTCGGCGATGAACTTGTGCTGGCGGCAGCGCAAGCCGCTGTGGTAGCCCAACATTTGGGTGCCGATGATGTGCCCGATCTGTTGGCGATTAGTCTCAATAGCCATGATTTCGCCGGCCACAATTGGGGGCAAGAATCTTGGGAAGTATTGGACCTCGAATTGCGGCAAGACCTCGCCTTGGGGCAATTTTTTGAACAGCTAGATGCGCTGGTTGGGCGTGACCGCTACGCTGTGGTGTTGACTAGCGATCATGGCGCAACGCCGTTAATCGAAACCGGTGTGGCTGCTAATGCTCGGCGTATTCCACCAAGTGAAGTGCGCGATGTGATCGAAACTGCGATGGTTGGTGAATTAGGGCCGGCCCCGCTATGGAGTGCACCGAGCGCAACGCCGAATGCGCCAACCACGCGTCGTTGGGTCGATCAAATCGTCACACTCAACGTTTATATGGTGCCGGCCTGGCGCGCTTTACCATTGGATGCGCAGCGACGATCTCTGCGAGCGGCAGTTACTGCGCTCGGCAAGGTGGCTAACATTGCGTCTGCCGGCATCGCAGCCGATGTGGTTCGTTCGAAGCGAGCGTTATGTGGCGACGGCATGGCATTGCCGGTGTTGCTGTGCCGCTCGTTGACACCTGAACTCGCGGGTGAACTCTATCTTGTGCCGACACGAGGCTCATTGCTCAGCGATTACAAAACCGGCACCCACCACGATGCACCGTCGCCAGAAAATCGATTTGTGCCGCTACTGATGTGGGGCGCGGGCATAGATGCCAAGCGGTTCGACACCGCGGCACCATTGCTTACTTTGGCGGTGGCACCGACGGTCGCGCGTATTCTCGGTATTCGCCCGCCGGACCACGCAACGGAAGCGCCGTTACTTAAGTAACCGCTGCGTGGCATTGCCGCGCAAAGAAATCAGAATGTTTAGCCAGTGTTGCCAGGTACGGTGCAATATCAAGTTGCGCGCGCCGCGACAGCGCCTCGACCGGGGTGACGTGGGGCACTGGGACATACCGAAACGTGAGGTTGATTCGCCGTGTGGCAAAATCTTCAATCCGTGGCCCGATGGTGACATGGCGCTTGTTTTCAACGCGAGTTACGCGATGCAACAAGTCATCTTTCCACACCGGACCTCCGAACATTTGCAGTGAATTGTCCTCAAGCCATTGGGTCCGCACCGGCGGTGCGCTGCCGTTGCCGCGCCGGATGAATTGAAATAGCGCGCGTTCACCTAATGAAATCGACGCAACCGGGCCGGGCTCAAAATCGCGATGCTCGCCGACACGGGCTACATCGACCCATTTGCTGCCGTCCAAACGATTGCCATAAAAATTTACTAAACAAGTATTGAGATGCCACCCAGTCGGGACAAAAGCCGTTGGAAATTGCTTGCGAATCCGATGCTCAATCGTGGCTACCAATTGTTGCAAAATCATTGGGAACGGTTCCGCTGCGACGGCACAATTTTGGGTGCGACGCGGTGGTTCGTAATATCCCAAACATGCAAACTGCCAATTGCCAAGCCAGTACACCGGCCGTAACAGGCGGTGTTGCTGTTTGCCTTCAGGCACCGACCGTTGGGTTGAGTAGCGTTGTTCCCAAAGTGGATGCAGCGATGCGAGCCAGGTATCAAGGCTGACCCGTTGCGCAGCTGAAACAAAGTCTTGAACGTAGTCGCAGCCCGCGTCGGTACTGGTTGGGCGAGCGTTGAATCCGCCACGCGGCTGGCTGCTACTGTTGTGTTGGCTCGGCAATGGATCTTGCGGTACCGCGTGGCCGCGATGCCGTCGAAGATCTCCTGGTTTGGCAGGCTTACGCACAGACTGCGGTTGTAAATCTAAATGCTGCGAGATTTTGAATTTTTGTACGCAACTTTGCAGGGTGCGACGCGATAGCGCGGCAATGCAAATTCTGAACTCGTTGGCAAAGGTGGCTGGGTTGGTTGCTGACTGGGTGTTTCCAGCGGCCTGTGCTGCTTGCGGTGCCGGCATGGAACGCGGCGGCGCGTTGTGTGGAGGCTGCCGTGAGTCGCTTACCCCGCTGCCGCCAGCGTGTCCGCGCTGTGCCCAGCCAACCGGAGCGCAAGCAATTCGGTGTCGACGCTGTCGAATTCATCCGCTACCGCTCGACGCGATCATCGTACCCTGGCTGTACGGCGGCGAACTTGCAACCGCACTGCGTCGGCTCAAGTTTTCACGCGATGTTGCCGGTGCTCGCGAATTGGCACCGCTGTGGGCTGGGGCGTTGGCCGCCACTGTACATGTTCATGGCGCGGATCTTATTGTGCCGATTCCGTTGC
>JAYWHS010000447.1:0-3936 GCA_043777635.1 Kofleriaceae bacterium
AGCCCGCGCGGTGAACTAACCGATGTTACCGATCCCAATAGCTTGGTAACCCACTACGATTACGATTTTCTCGGCCGCGCCATCTCCGTCCGGGCACCGGACAATGGCACCACCACGTTAACGTACAACGATCGCAGCCAAGTGGTGACCGCTACTGATGCGCGAGGCGTGGTCGTCACGACCACGTACGATGTTGCCGGTCGTATTGCCACAGTGTTGTCGTCGAATGAGCCTGTTGGCGTGCGCCGGGTCAATCAAGGGTTCACCTATTATCCCGCATCAAGCACTACCTGTAGAGGTAGGCTCAAAGGTGAAACGTCGGATGGTGTCACGCGCGAGTACACCTACACCGCCGAAGGCGCGATGTGGGAGCACACCAGTGCGTTGAGTTCAACTCAGCGCGGCACCGTGATCTTTGCCTACGATCCAGGCAAACGCATCAAAACCGTAACGTACCCCGATGGCTTCATTGCCAAGTACTTTTACAATCTCGACGATACCATCACGCAGATCACCGATAATACCGGCAATGTGTTGGCAGCATATCTTTACGATGACGCTGGTCGAGTGAGTGTTGCTTCAAACGCTTATGGCTTTGATGAAGCATTTACCTTCGACCTTCGCGGTCGAGTAACCCAAATTGCCTCCAGCAACACCGCCATTGCAGCTGGCGATTTGGTCGACGATCGCATGACGTGGAGCAAGGCCGGTTTATTGCTGGGTGTGCAGCGTTACGGGCTCAAGGTCGGCGGCACGGCACGTGTGACCCCGGATTTGTATGCGATGGCCTACGATCGGTTTGGCCGGTTGACCAATGTGACCCGCAACGGCAATTTTTTTGGCGGCTATGCGTATGACAAAGCTGATCGTCTGACCAAGTTTCAAGAGGGCGTTGGAAATTTCACGACACCGACGACCTTTGTGCAGGATAAATTAACCGCACGAACGAATGGCAATGAAGCGCGGACGTGGACCTACGATGCATCGGGCAATGCAACACAAGATGTGCGGGTTATTACTGGCGTAGCGGGACCGATCACCCGCACGCGCAACCATAGCTGGGACGCCTTGGGCCGGTACGTTGGCTTTGTCGAAGTCGGCGCAGCGCAAACATCGTATTTCTACACGCCAGGTGGTGAGTTAGCTCGGGTGACAGCGCCTGGTGGGCAAGTCAACAGCTCCGACTATTTGCACGTGGGCTCGTATGCGCGCAAAGATTTAACAACCGGCGCGTGGATCAATCGCATCATCGGTGCCAACGGCGCGGTCGCTGAGTTGCGTGGTCCACGCATTGAGATGGCGCACAAAACCTTCGGCCAATCCGTGGCTGCCGTGAGCAACGATCTTGGCGCGGTATTGCGGCAAGAAGAATTCAAACCATATGGCAAAGTGCTTTCCGCCGTGCAAGCCCCGAGCGTAGGGCCGACGGGCGGCTGGGAAGAGCGTTTCCACGGCATTCGGGGTGATGAGCTGATGGTTGCTGGCGGTCGTGCTTACGACGCTGAGCGCGGAAGTTGGTTGTCGAGGGATCCGTTGGCATCTGGCAAGCCGAGCGCTGTGGTTGGTGATGTGCGCTTGGGCGCGATGTACGGATTTAACAATGGTGACCCGTATCGGTTTCGGGATCCGAGTGGGCGGAGCAGTGACAACCAAGAGACTAAGCATGATGGACAACGTGAAAAAGAAACTAACGAGGAACAAAAGAACCAACCACGGCTTAGAGACTTACCGTTTTTGTTGCTTCGCGAAACTGTCTGCGCGTTGATGGGCTGTGGGAATGCTAATGCCCCTGGCCCAAATTCGACCCAATATCCGGCTATGTCCGAGGGTGAAAAGAACTGGAACACCGTCAAATTCATAGCGATCGGTGGACTGTTTAAATATGCGTCTGGAAAGTTTTTTGCTTCACAAGTCGCTGGTCAGACGGCGAAAGCAGAGGCGCGGACAGTTTGGTCTTCCATTAAGCCAACACAGCCAGTGCGCGAAGGTACAATCATCCCCAAGTCGTTTGTACTTACAACAAGTAACGGTTCGGTTTGGGTCCATCCAAACGCTACGAAGCACTTGGCAGAAAATGTGCAGGGTATGGTGAGTCGGTTCTATTCACCGGCGGCAATAAATATTAACGTTCAAGCGCAATTAACAAGTCTTCAAAGTGCCGTTCAAGCTGCGACCACAAATGGCGTAACTCTCAATACGTTAATAAATGTCGGAGGTTGGGAACTCAAATTTGGACAGCGTTTGGCAGACCCAAGTCCAGTTCTGATGCACGCTCTCATGACACCTTAGTTCTCGTATGAACATTTGTATGAAACAGATCGAATACTTGAAATTGCAACCAATCATAAAGTTGCCAAGTCTTTCTATAATTGGCTGTGATGGGCTGGTGCCCATAGCCGTTCAGTTTTCAATCCTAACGAATCAAGGCCAATATGTTCGTATCGGTGATTTTGTTCACTCACTGTTAGAACTAAAGTTTCGATCAGACGATTGCAGTATTAGTGAACTGACATTGGTTGCCGCTAAACGTCCTGTTGAATTTCCTGAAATTTCGGTTCTGAAGTTGATCGACGCCTTGCCACGTTTGATGCCGGAAGAATGCGGTAGGTTGGAAGTGACGGAGTTAAGAGCTGATCTCCAAATTGCTATCAACTCAAATGAGATTGTGGTTTTTTGGCAGCCCTTGTCAGCATTGAACGTTCTGCGAACCAGTCGTGTAGATTTCTTGCTGGCTGACAACATTCTTGTGGGTGTTAGAATTCGCGAAGTATCTAAAACAGACTTGGAAAATTTGCTGCATACACTTCAAGGCCACTAAGATGATCCCGCGCGAGAATCCCGAGAATCCCGACCGAGGGTCATTTTTGAGCGATCCCGACCCGGGCATGTTTTTTCAAAGGATCCCGACCGAGGGTCATTTTTGTGAGGCCTGGCAAGGATCCCGACCGAGGGTCGTTTTTGTGAGGCCTGGCGAGGTGGCGAAGCGTGGTGGGCGTCTCACCTTTCTCGCCGCGAGGGCGGTGATTGGCGCGAGCGCCGAAAGCACGTCGAGGCCGTGAACGGCCAGTGCAGCGGGCTACGTGGAGTTTTGTAAAAAAATGAAATACGGCGTAGTCAGTACGCGACAGCGCTAGTCAAACACGAGCACGCCGGATGCATCGCGTTGGTTGAGGTCCACAAAGGGTGGTTTGGTGTAACGCCTGTGCGGCTCAATCAAGTGCCACATGGCGGTGGTGCCAAGCGGGAAGTCGGGCGGCCAAGGATCCCGACCGAGGGTCGTTTTTGTGAGGCCTGGCGAGGTGGCGAAGCGTGGTGGGCGTCTCACCTTTCTCGCCGCGAGGGCGGTGGGAATCCCGACCGAGGGTCATTTTTGTGAGGCCTGGCGAAAGGGCGAAGCGTGGTGGGCGTCTCACCTTCCTCGCCGCGATGGCGGTGATTGGCGCAAGCGCCGAAAACACGTCGAGGCCGTGAACGGCTAGGGGTGCGGGTTATGTGGAGTTTTGTAAAGAAGATGAAGTATGGGGCAGTCAGTACGGGGCAGCGCTAGTCAAACACGAGCGCGCCGGACGCATCGCGTTGGTTGAGGTCCACATTGGGCGGTTTGGTGTAACGCCTGCGCGGCTCAATCAAGTGCCACATGGCGGTGGTTCCAAGCGGGAAGTCAGGCGGCTGGCCAGCGAGTAAACGGGCGCGCGCAGCGGCGTGGTCGGCGCAAAATTGAGCGTTCCGTTGCAAGGCTGCAATTCGATGCCACCGGCTGCGGCAGGCAATACGCGGCTGCAACCCAAACATGGCATGGCGGCGCGCCGGTGTTGCTTCGTGCGATTGGGCACGTACACGATCCATCCCCAACACCGTTTGGCCGTTCGCCCGCCGCTGGTTTTCCAAGGTGAGTTCGAGCTGCCGCACCTGCGCCATGACGTCGGCGATAAAGGT
>JAYWHS010000448.1:0-3936 GCA_043777635.1 Kofleriaceae bacterium
CGTAGCAGGCCACGTCGTGCCGCCCGAAGTACCACTCGATCAAGGCCTCGCCGCTGCGAGAAATCGGCCCGGCGGTGGCAAGCGTGGCAAGTACGCAGCCATCTACGCTAAAGAAGTTGTCGAACATGTGCTGGCCTGGCCGATGTGGCTCGTTGGGCTACGGCGCTCGTTGGTACCCGGCGGTCGGTTGTGGCTCAGTACGCCCAACTACGGCGAACCATGGTTACCTGCGGTGGAATCCACGGCGCTTGAACTCATCGCTCGCCGCGATGGATTTTCCCGCCGTGACATTCACCCCACCCGTTTTTCAGCAGCCGCGCTGCAGCGTGGCTTAGTTGCGGCCGGCTTTGAAGATGTCAAAACCGAGGTCGTGCTGCCGCGTTTTGCGATCGCGGCATGGGCTAAAGCGCCAATTGTGTAAGCGGTCCATTTTTCACATCAACGTCGCACTGATCACACGGTCCATTCGAAACTGCCGGCTGACGCCTTGTTCAACATCGTCGCAGTTGAGCAACGTTTGGGTTCGCTCACAAACGATATTGCGGATCCGCACCAAGCGTGGTGTCTCGTGGCCGTTGGCTTTTTGATACACAATGCGCAAGGTGCGCTGCTCAAACCATGCGGTTTCGACGGCGCGCCGCACCGCCGTCGGCACGGGCAGCGTCGGCACGCCGACGATTTGTAAATCTCGGATATGGGTTAACAACTCGCGTTGCGCCGAGGTACTGAGCGCTGAGCGCACTTTGTTGCTAGCCTGCGTCAACGTCTCGGTGAAAGGTAACAACCTCTGCGCGATCGCTGCGTTGGCCAGCACCACCAACATCGCGGCTTCACGCGCTGTGAAATTTACTGGCGGCAATTGATAACTTTTGTCCAACGCATAACCACCACCCGGCCCACGATCAGCATGCAACGGCAAGCCAGCTTCCTGCAGCGCGGCCAAATCACGATAGATCGTACGCAACGTAACGCCAAACTGCGCTGCCAACGTCTCGGCAGTCACGCCAGTCCGCCGAGCTCGCAACGCTTCAGCCAGCGCGAACAAACGAGATTTCTTGCGCATCGTAGATTCCTGCTAACCCGATCTGGTTTGTACTCGTTGCAGTACTAACTTATTGCGTCAACAGCGGCAACCTGCGCACCGCCGGTGAGACCGGCCCCGTCAACATCAAGTTGCCACTGCGCACGACGATCATACCCGCACTACCGCCGCCACCACCGCCATTATTACCGATAATGCGGCCATTACGGGCCGGTATATTCGTACCGCCACCCCCACCGTTACCGCCGTCGCCACTGCCGCCTTGCGCAGGTTGCAAACTTTCTTGACCGGGAGCGCCACTGTTCCCCGCCAATGGGTTGCCTGCGCCACCACCGCCGCCGCCACCATTCGCAAAAATTTTTCCGCTCGCTGCAACCACAGGTGCTTCAATCAAAATACCACCGCCGGTGCCACCGCCAGCACCACCGCCGCCCGACCCATTTGCAAAACGTCCACCGCCACCGCCGCCGCCCGATGCGACCACAATCCCCGTGGTTGCGATCACCAATTGATTGCGCACTGAGAGCTGCAACGCACCACCACCATGGCCGCCAAAACCATAACTAGTCATCGAACTGCCCGCGCCGCCGGTGCCACCACCACTGCCACCAAGCAACGGCTGTAAATCAGAGCTGATGCAATTGGTACCACCAGCGCCGCCGAGCGCAGTGTCGCTGCCACCGTCGCCGCCCTTGTCACGCATACCACCACCACCGCCGCCGCCGTCGGACAACATGTCAGAGGTACCGAAAATACCACCGCTGCAACCGCCGCCCGCGCTTGCAACCACGGCCCCGCCGCTGCCACCGCCCGGCCCCACCGGGCGCAGCGGATCCAACCCAGCCGAAACATCGAGGCGACCAGCGAGTACCGCATCGCCATCGATGAGCAACACCACAGCCGACGCGCCGGTGAATCGCAACGCGGCACCATCTGCGATCGTAAGATTTTGCATCGCAAATACTGAGGGTAATCCACCAGGCGTACTCGCGAAATAAATACCGTCACGTACACCTAGCCCAGCGCTGCGGATCGTTGCACCTCCGAGGTTGGCTTCCATGATTGCGCCATCGTCGGTGTTTACAATCAAATCGCCAACCACCACAAACGCAGCGGTACCGTCGGTGATCGACCAATCAGTAAACCCGTTTGAAGGCTTCAACTCGATACAATGCGCGGCTCGGCCTGCGGCATCACCAGAAGCACATCCCAAAGCGCAAACCTCAACTTGTCCACAACCAACCAGCTGACCGCCAGCGCACGCAGCTGTGGCACAACCATCGACCACAGCTACCGCAGCATCTAGCGCCATCGTCGGACACACACCGTCGGTGCAGAGCTGGCCGTTATCGCACAGCGAGCCCTCTTCGCAGGTGGCGCCAGTATTCGATGGCGTGTAACAACTGACCGTGAATGCCGCAGATAGCAAGCCCATCATCAACCTGATCTGCGATCTCATCACGCACCGATGGTACACAACTTCCAAACCGCAAGGTGACTTGATTGAGATCGATTCATTCCGGTAGCCTGTGCGCAGGCCCACCGCTACGTTGCGATTGGTTTGGCTTGCAGCATTGCCGCCATCTGCTGATGAATGAACTGCACCGCTTTGAGCGGCCGAATCATAACTTTGAAATCAACGATGCGACCATGATGATCCCAGCGGATCAGATCAACACCGTTTACGTAGGTTTCACCGAGGGTAACTTCAAATTCTAATACTGCTTCATGCGCGTTACTGATCTCACGAAGGTAGCGAAAACTCGGGTTGTAAAACACCTGCAGCGCTGCTCGCAGGTAATCCAACGTGACCGCCTTGCCAGTGAGCGCGGTATGCACGACCGGTGAATGAAACACCACCTGCGGTGCTAGCAGATCGTCGAGACCCGCCGCGTCGCGATCGCGCACGATGTGGTGCCAGGTTTCAAGGGTTTTACTTGTCATGGTCGCAAGCTAGCACTGAAGTCTACTGGGTCCTTGCAGGCAATTGGGTTGCGGCCGGCGACAGCGTCGCTAGCAACAGTGCAACTTGGCCACCACGTATGATAATTTTACCAGCGCTGCCGCCTCCGCCACCTGCGTTAAAATCTGCGGTTTGCCCAAGCTCAGGACCGGTTGTCGTACCACCCCGGCCACCGTCGCCACCACTGACGGCCGACGCACTATCGCCACCGGCCGCAGGCCTGGTGCTGCGCGTGCCCTCCTCACCTCGGCTGCCCGGCGTCAGCACGCCAACGACTGTTGCCGCACCACCGCCGCCACCGCCACCGTTGGCAAAAACCCCGCCGGCGATCAAAACATTGCTGGCTTCTAACAACAAGCTGCCGCCGCTGCCACCACCACCACCGCCGCCAGCATCGCCAGCGTTCACGCCGACCCGGCCGCCACCGCCACCAGATCCAGATGCGACAATACTACCGGTACTGCTGACACTCAATGTACCGCGTATCGACACTTGCAATGCGCCACCACCGCTGCCACCGAAACCAAAAAGGTTGGGTCCGCCACCGCTAACAGCACCACCGCTGCCACCCAACAACGGCTGCAAATCTACGGATTCACATTTCAGCCCAGGCCCACCGCCCGTCACCATCGAACCATTATTTGTGGTCGTGCCACCCCGCGCGCCCATGTCGCGATAGCCTGCGCCACCGCCGCCGCTGTCGGCCGAGCCGAGCGATCTACCGGCCCCGCCAGCACCACAGCCCGTGCCGTTTGCACCACCTGTTGCACCGCCCGTGGCCCCGCCTGGCCCAGCGACCCCGACCTGGGTTGCAGCGCTAGGTTGCGCCGATGCATCAATGACGCCTGCGATCGCCGCATCACCATCGATCAACAATACCACCGGCCTGGTACCCACAAATCTGAGTTGCGAAGTTTGCGATACAACCAAA
>JAYWHS010000449.1:0-3934 GCA_043777635.1 Kofleriaceae bacterium
GTGGCGCGAATAGCAGCATGATCTTCGGTTTCAAACCAATAACGCGGATCCATGCCCTACTCTGCGACGGTTGCCGGTGCAGCGCTAGTCTTGCTTGCCGCCAGCACATGAAAATGTGCGCTTGCAAAACCCATCGAGGCTGACCATCCCAGTGCAGCGTTCGTGTTACGACGTCGCCATGTCGGGTCAGCCGCCAACGCCAAAGCAACTGCATCGTTCTCATCACCTTTCGTTCTTCGCACACATGGGTGCGGTGTATTTGTTTCACGACATCTACGGCTTCCTCATGGAAATGAGTCCGGACATCGTCGAGCTCATCGACGCCTTTGCCGATGGTGCGAGCACTGAAACCACGCTAGCGCGTTTCGCCGGCCGCTTCGGCGACGCCGATCCAGCGCAGTTTGTAGACGTACTCGCAGCGCATTTTGTGCTGGTCGAAGTTGAGCCTGACATTACCGATGTGGCCGGCGACGAAACCGAAGGCATTTGGCCGATGGCGGTATTCAAAGGCAAATGGAACGTGTGGCAGCGCCGCGCCGAAACTCTAACGCTTTGGACCGCGTGGGGCGATCGCCCGATTCAGCGCATCGTGCTTGATGCCGACGAAACCAACATGTGGGATGCCTTCGACGGCGAAAAACGGCTGGCCGAACTGCGCAGCAAATTTGATCCAGCCAAGCTCAAAGCCTTGGTGCTGCGCTTAACCCACAGCAGTGTGCAAGCTTGCAAACTGTCTTTGATGCCAGCCTCAACGTACGCCAAGCGCCCAGGGCTAACGCCTAAATACCTGGTGTCGACCATGCCATATCCAAGTTGGCAACCCGGCCAAGCACTGCCTGGTGCGCGCGATGGCAATGTTTCGCCGACCGATTATTATCGTAACGATGTCGCCGATGCGCCGGCACAATTCGACCACCAAGAAACTACCTTGTCGCATCTGTTGCGCGTACCGCACCCGGCGCTCAACGGACGGACCTACGGGCAAGCCATGGTCGATGCGTTGCTGCAACGCAATTTCATCACCGTCACACCGGGCGCGCGGCCATTGCGCGTCGCCGAAATTGGCGCCGGCTTAGGCTACGTCGCTCACGATGTCATCGCACGGTTGCGCGAACTCGGCCACACCGTCGACTACACTATCATCGAACTTTCACAAGCCTTAGCCGATGCCCAAGCGCAACGGGTTGGCAACGATGCGCGTTGGATTATCGGTGATGTGCTGGCAACCGAACCACCGGCTACAGATTTCGACATGATTCTCTGCAATGAAATGATCGGCGATCTACCAGCCGAACAACATGTGCGGGCCGATATTGGCTTACCCGAAGACAGTGGCAGCGTCGATAAAGATAAGCTACGGCTGTTTGGCAAAGGCGCCGAACTGGCCGCTGATTGGGATGTCAATTTCGATGACGCACCCGAACCATTTTATCTACTCACCGGCTGCTTCGAATTAGTCGAGAAAATTAGTCGATGGTTAGCTCCCGGCGGTTGTGCCGTGATCACCGAGTTTGGCGAATACTCGCAGTGGCCGAAGCTTTCGACGCACCTCGACCATCCCGAGTTGTCGATACACTTTGGCCATCTAGCCCAAGCTGCTACTGCGGCTGGGTTGCAAACCAAATTGGAGTTCGTCATCGACTTACTCGATTTCGACCGCAACGTACGAGGCCTAGCTACCACCCGCAGCCACTTCCGAGCGTTGGCGGCCATGTGTGAAACCGCTGGAGTTGCGCTGCCCAAAATTGGCTACACGCCAGAAATGTTTGAACGAGCGCTCGGCCAACATCTCCAGGTTGGCGCGATTGGCGAAATTCGCTGGGACCGCGTTGAAGATCGCTTGATGGGCTTAGTGCCGCACGAATTCAAAGCGTTGCTGGCGCGGCGGCCAGCGTAGCCTAGCACCTCAAATCCAAAGTTTGATCACGGTTTTTTTCGACCCCTTCGGGTGCGGCCGGAAAATTCTATTGTTGTTTCGGACCGCAGCCCCTCAGCAACCTCAACGAACTTCAGATCGCGGTACTGGCAACTATCGAGGGAAACACGCTCCCAAGATGATTTCGCCTTGGGCGACGCACACGTCTGTAATGCGCGTGCATTCGCTAAGAAACGGAATGCAGGTTTCCCGACAGCGAAAATCGCTCGCGCAGGTTAACCCCAGGTCACACTGTTGTTGAGTTAAGCACGCCTCGCCTTGGCCTGCTAGATCGACGCTTTTACAAACATTGCCTTCGCAGGTTTCGCTACCGGGACAATCGTTATCGCCGACGCATTCAAAACAAGTACCGTTCGGGCCCGCAGCAGGCGCACATACCGGCTTGCTGGCCGGGCAATCGCGCGAACCTTCACATCCGGACACACAATCATTTTGCGCGCACACCGAACCAAGCGCGCAATTTGCCGTGGTTAAACACTCGACACATGCGTGGCTGCCAAGGTCGCAAACTTGGCCCGGACAATCAGAATTCCGGTCACAGCTAGCGACACACATATTGTCGACGCAAGCCTGATTCGAATCACAATCGCGCGGCCCGGTACACGCGACGCACGCACCTGGATTTGTTGCCGTCGCGCCGACACAGTGCGGTGCCGCAGCCTGACAATCACGATCACCTAGACATCCACCTTCACAGGTATTGTCAGCGCTACAGACCTGGCCAAGTGGACATTGTGAACTTGCCAAACATGCAACGCACCGCATGGTTTCGGTATTACAGCGTTGGCCGGCGCAATCGCTATCGTTACGACACGACGCAACACAGGTACCGGCATCGCACGACTCACCACGGCTACACTCCGCGTTGCTCAAACACTCAACACATGTGCCGTTGTCGCCAAGATCGGTTTGGCACAAAGGTGCAGCACCAGGACAGTCACGACTGCTACGGCAGCCAACATCACAACGATCGACAATACAAAGCGTGCCGAGCCCACACTCACTATCGCGCTCGCACGCCATGCTAGCGGCGGGCCCATTATCACTGCATGCCGCGAATGCGATCAGCGCGACTAAACTCAGCAACGCAAGCGGCAACCGGGCAACCCAACGGGGCACAAGTCGGGTTGGCCACGCCAGTTGATGCGTGCGTTTCGAACGTAGATTAGGCCGTGTAAGATTATGTTTTTTCACGATTAACTCCAAAGGGCTGTTGGGCTGCGAAGCTGCCGACAGCGGTAGAACGCAAGCACTGCGACCGAGTCGCAGCGATTCGTAAAAATACCTACTACGTGACGAGCGAGCATTGCCCGATCTGCGACGGTCGCAGCCGACGCGAATTTGCGGGATACCAATCCGTTGCTGCGGGCGGTTCTCGCTACGCGATGCAAACGCCAAACCCGGATCTATGCTGTACTCGGGCCATGAAACTTCGAGGTACGCCATGTTGGTAGTCCGCAGCTTGCTCGTCGCCGTCGCCGGTTGGGCACTCGGCGCGTGTTCCCTCATCTCGGTGAAACAAGATCCATTCCCACCGATGCAAATCCGCGCAGATCGGCCGCCACCGCCGCCATCGCGGGTTGTGCTCACTGCGTCGTCGATCGAAATCAAAGACAAAGTACAATTCGAATTCGGCAAAGCCGAATTATTGGAAGTCTCGTCACCGCTACTCAACGATGTCGCTGCGATGCTCAAAGACAATCCGCAAATCGAATCGCTACAAGTCGAAGGGCACACCGATGGCGTCGGTGGTGCGGCGGCAAATCGCAAACTGTCGACCGAGCGGGCCGAAGCTGTGCGAACCTATCTAGTCAAACAAGGCGTTGCCAAAACTCGGTTGGTCGCCAAAGGTTTTGGCCCCGATAAGCCGATCGCTGACAATGGCACCGATGCTGGCCGTGAACAAAACCGCCGGGTCGAATTCAATATTCTCAAACAAGGTCCCAAAAAGACGGTGGTGCAAGATGAATAAGCTCAAGGTAATGCTGCTGGTTATTT
>JAYWHS010000450.1:0-14164 GCA_043777635.1 Kofleriaceae bacterium
ATAGGATTAGGTTCCAACGTCAGGTTGAGTTCGTGGGTTTGTAGTCGAAAATTGAACTGCGCAGCGGTGGTGGCCTGCCGCGCTTGTTCAAACTCACGACGCAGATTGTGTTGGTAGCCATACGTCGCCGTCAACGTGCCCCAGTGCGAACTATCCCAGTGCCCACGCGCAAGCACCAGATCGTGTCCGACCTCTTGATAAGGCCGCTCGACACTGAAATCGGATTCAAACAACTCCACGCCGCGCGGCCGTTGCTCACCGAGCTGAGCGTAGAAGTCATCGATCGAATCGATCCGCAAGCATGAACAAATGCCCAGCTTGGCTTGATAGTGGCGATACGACAACTCATAGGTCGAATGCGCTTGGCGATAGCCAACGGTGCCACCGAGGTTCCACTCCGATGCGCCGGTATTGTTGATCGGATAATCCGGGGTGTTGGCCGAAGCTAACCGCTTGGCACTACCTTCCAGCATATATGCCAACTTCGGCAGCGCCAACGGCACAGCTCGCAAGCGCGCGGCAACGACGCCGCCCAGGCCATTATTGTAGCCAATCAGATGCGCTTCACCGGCGTAGCCTGGTGATGTCAGCAACCGTGGCGGTGATACCAAAACTGCGCCACCGATTGCGTCGGGACCATACTGCACGCCAGCTGCGCCCCGCACCACTTCAATCTTGTCAGCGATGAAAGGATCAATTTCCGGCGCGTGATCGAGCCCCCACTCTTGGGCTCGATGCCGCATGCCGTCGACCAACAACAACAAGCGCCGGCCGAATTGGCCGCGCACGATTGGCTTGGCCATGCCAGTCCCCGATCGCAGCAAAGTTACGCCCGGTACATCAGCGACGGCTTCAGCAAGGGCTTTACCGCGAGTTTGCTCCAACGCAGCGCCGCTGATCGACGCAGTCGAGCGCATATCTACCGGCGGCGGCGCATGACCTTTCACTTCAATCGTTTCGACGTTGGCGACGCGCAATTCCATTTCCAACGAACTGGTCGCCGCGCCGACTCCGATGGTGAGGGTGCGAGTCAGCGATCGGTAGTCGATTCGCCCAGCTTCGATGACAACATCACCCGGACACAACCCGGTAACCAGAAAATGGCCTTTGTCATCGGTGGTCAAGGGCGCGAGCGTGCCAACCGTGACAGTCGCATCGACCAACGGTTCGTGGCTGATATCATCAACGACATGGCCGTCCAGCGTACCTTGACATACTGGTGCTGCGGCTGGCGGCACCAGCGTGACTGCGGGTGGCGCTGCGGCCGGCGTATCCGGGTGGGACGCATCGGCTGGGGTCACCGTCGGCGCTGGGGTGGCAGGTGCAGGTGCTAGCTCGCCGGCACCCGCTAAGGCACTTGCCGAAGGCATAAACACGATCGCAAGCAAAGCTGCGGCAGCTCGTCGACGAACCACCATGCTGCGCTTGTCCATACTTGTTACTACTACCAACTTGTCGCAATTGCAATTGCAATTGCAAATCAATGTCATATGCAACGAAGCGGCCGATCCAACCGTGTCAAGCCCCCTGGTCTTGTGCGGCGAGCATCGAAAGTGACCAAATCGTAACAGTCATCGGCGCGTTGGCTTGAGCCCACGCCACTACGCGGTTAATGTCGGCGCGCTGGCCCGGGGATGGTCAGCTGGAGGACGCGATGATCTTCGGCAAATTTTTCGGTGCAATGCGGGCGCAATTTAATAAGCTCGCGAACTATTTTTGGGAAGCGGACCCGATTGCGCAAATGCAATACGAGTACGACCTTGCGGTTGAACAGCTCAAAGAAGGTCGACTTGGCCTTGAGCAATACCGCGGCTTGGTCGAGCGGGTGTCGCGGCAAGTCAAAGAAGGCGAAGCCAACATCAAGCGCCTTACCGCGCAGGCCAAAGCTTATCTCAAGGCTGGCGATCGCGAAACCGCGTCGAAGTTTGCGTTAGAGCTGCAAAAAGCCAAAACCACGCTTGAACAAAACAACGAGCAATTGGTCATGCACGAAACGGCATACCAAAACAATCTCAAGAAGATTCAACATGCCAACAACAAGTTAGTTGAAGTTCAGGAGCGCATTCACAAGTACGACGCCGAGTTGAAGATGAGCGAAGCCGAAGCCGAAGTGGCCAAGTTGTCGCAGAGCTTCGATATGAATCTAACCACCGACTTCGGTCAGCTCGAACAGGTGATTCAACGCAAGATCGACACCAATCGAGGCACCGCACGAGTAGCATCGGACTTGTCGGCTGAAGGTATCGATAAGATCCAAGCCGAAGAAAAAATGGAAGCAGTGTTAGCCGAAGATGCCCTTAAAGGCCTCGAAGAAGAACTCGGCATGCGCGCCCCGGAAACCACGCCGGTGGTCGAAACGTCGAAAGATCTCGGCCCTGCGCTGGCCGACAAAGAACTCGAAACCCAATAACCCGACTGCCCGTCCGATCACACGAGTGATCGTGCGGGTCGGCGCGCAATCAAGAGCAGGAATCATCGTATGAGCAACACACCAGGTCAGCCAAAACCGGCATTTTTCATCGCGGTCGCAGCGGTCGTTGCCGCTCTCGGCTTGGTCGCGTACATGCGCTGCGCTAAGAAGCCCGACAAGCCGGCGACCACCGACAAAATCAACCTCAAAGACATTAAGACCCAGGCTGGCACGCCAAGCCAAGCCGAGAACCCAGATCCCAACGGCGTCACCACCGTCAAGGAATACACCTTTGAAGCCGGCTCGCGCTTACCGCAAGTGCCGGGTACGTCGGACTTCAAGAGTATCGGTAAAAATCGCGTCGTTCGTTTTGCCATCAACATCTGGGCCGGCTGGGCGCCAATTGTGTTCGCCAACGGCGGCAAAGGCCCAGGCAAAATTTGGAAAGACGCCAAAGGCAATGATTTCCAAGTTGAACTGGTGCTGATCGACAACCCGGTTAACATGGGCAATGCGTTCGCGTCGGGAGACATCCACGTCGGTTGGGCCACCGTCGACATGCTGCCACTGATCGTGCAACGCCTGAACCGCGATCCGCGGACCATGCCACGGGTGTTTCAACAAGTCGACTGGTCCAATGGTGGCGACGGTATCGTGGGTCGCGACAACATTAAAACCGTGGCCGATTTGCGCGGCAAGACCGTGGTCTTGGCACAAAATTCACCGTCGCACTATTTCTTGCTCAACATGTTGTTGAACGCAGGCGTGCAGCCATCTGAAGTCGAATTTAAATTCACCCCGGATGCGTTCGCTGCCGCTGCGGCCTTCAATGCCGACAAGAAAAAAGAAATCTCGGCGGTGGTATCGTGGGCACCAGACATTTACACCTTGGCTGACCTCCCGGGCAACCGCATGGTTGTCAACACGGCCACCGCGAACAAGTTGATCGCTGACGTTTGGTTCGCGCGCGCCGATTTCTCGCGTGATAACCCAGATATTATCGAAGGCTTAGTGCGCGGCATTCTCGACGCCACCAGCGATCTTAAAGATGATGCTAAAAAAGGTGAAGCAGCCAAATGGATGGACGATTTGTACGGCTTACCAGCTGGCACCGCCTTGAAAATGTTGGCCGATGCCCACTGGACCAACTACGCCGAGAACCGCGACTTCTTTTTGAATCAAAACAACCCAACCAATTTTGAGCGGACCTATGCGACCGCACAGTTACTATATCGCAGCATCCGCGTGCTCGACACCAAAGTGCCCTTCGACCAAATCATGGATTTCTCGGTCATCCAAAAACTTGGCAAAGAAGCCAAGTACGCTGAGCAAAAGAGCGAGTACGACTTTAAGTTCACACCAGTCGCTAACGACGGCATCAATGTCGAAAGCGCCATTCTCACTAAAACCGTTACGATTAGCTTTTTCCCAAACTCGTTCGAGCTGAAGAAAAAAGTCGCTGGTAAATCCGGCGGCGCAGAAACCCTGTACGACCCGAACGTCGAAAACACCATCGAAGAAGTCGCAAAACTGGCTGGCCAATTTGGCGCTGCGCGGATCCACATCGCGGGTCACTCCGACGGTTCGATGCGGGGTTCGGCCGATGACAAATTGGTACGTGAGCTGTCGCTCAACCGAGCCAATGCTGTGAAGCAAGAACTCGCCAATAAGTACAAAATGGATCCCAACCAATTTGTCGTCGCCGGTTATGGCTGGGACAAGCCCGCCGATCCTAAAGACCCAGACAATCACGCCAAGAACCGTCGCGTCGAAGTGAAAGTGGTGCCGGCGGAGGCGCAGTGAGCAAACCTGAAGCAAATAACCCGCCTGCCACGCAGGATGCACGCAAGCAGCAAACTGCTCAGGTGATGAAGGACGAGACAGCGAAACCCGCAATCCCCAAAGCGCCACCGTGGTATCGCACGCTGCGGGCTGACCCACCGCTGCAAATTCGCTTGGCAATCGCTGGCGGATTTCTTGCGATGTTGTTGTTCATGTGGTGGTTCGTGACGCGCGGCAGTGCAACTGATGCGATTATCTCGCCAAGCAAAGTGCCAAGTCCGGGTGCAGTTTTTAGCTCGTTCAGCAAGCTGCAAGATCGTGGATTAGGTGATGCGATTGTTGCAACCTTAGCTCGCGTCTTACAAGGCGTTGGGCTCGCGGCCATTATTGGCATCATCTTGGGTGTCGCGGCCGGCTCGTTGCGTTCTGTCGCCGCTGCGCTTGGCCCAGTGGTGATTTTTCTGCGATCCATTCCTATGGGCGCCATGTTGCCACTCATGCTGGTGTTGTTCTCGACCGGCGAAAAGCAAAAAGTGATGTTCATCTTTTTTGCCGTGGTCCCATTCGTGTTTTCGGACACGATGAAAGCGGTGGCCAGCGTGCCAGAACGTTTCGTCGAGACCGCAAAAACCCTGGGTGCAAGCAACAGTCAAATCCTTCGCAAAGTGCTGGTGCCCTTAGCCCTGCCCGACATCATCACCAGCTTGCGCTTTCAATTTGGCTTGGCACTTGGCTACGTGATGTTGGCGGAAGCCATCGACACGCCACACGGTATTGGCCGCATGCTCGGCGACGGTGAACGTCGCGGCTTGATTGAAAACAACTATTTGTTGTTGTTCATTATCGCGATGTTGGCCTTTGTGATCGACTTGATTATTCGCACGCTGCAACGCGGCGCTTTCCCATACCGCAAGGATCTCTAGCGATGGCTGATAGCCCCGATAAAAAATCCGATGCGCCGACCGACGTGCCGATCAGCGCGACGCCTACGGTGCCAGCAACCAGCGGTGCCGCGACGGCGACGGCAGCGAGCAAAGCCGCGCCCGTGGACCCCAAAGCCGCCGCCGATGCGCTGGCCGCGTTCGAAGCAGAATTGGCTGGAGAAAGTGCCGTGCCGCCCGCAGCACCAGCGATCCCAGGCACCAACTCGCCAGCGCCGCATGTAGCACTTAAATCGAATGCCGCCGAAATCGTAATTTCCAAAACCACTGCAGCCATCACCGGCGGCACCATAGCGCTGCGCCAACCGCTGGCCGAAAAACCGCCCGTCGTATCTTTTCGCAACGTCACCAAACGCTACGGCGATGGGCCCAATGCCTTCACTGCAATTCAAAACGTAACCTTCGACATTCAAGATTATCCCAACCGAGGCGAATTCGTTTCCATCCTGGGTCCTTCGGGTTGCGGCAAATCCACCGTGATTCGCATGATCGCAGGGCTAGCACCACAATTTCCCCAAAGTGAAGGCGAAGTGCTCATCGACGGTTTGCCGGTCGTCGGCCCCGGCGCTGATCGGGGCATGGTGTTTCAAGATTACACATCGTTCGATCATATGAGCGTGCTGCAAAACGTCGCCTTCGGCCTGCAATGTCGCGGCGTGCCGACCGCTGAGGCCTATGATAAGGCGCGTCATTGGATCGCAAAAGTTGGGCTCTCGATCAAAAACGATCAAGACAAATATCCACACCAGCTCTCAGGTGGCATGCGGCAACGCGTTGCCATCGCGCGCACCTTGATTCTCGAACCGCGAATCATCCTTATGGATGAGCCGTTCGGCGCACTTGATCCGCCAACGCGGGCACGGATGCAGGACAACTTAGTCGAACTGTGGCGTGAACAAGCACCGACCATTTTCTTCATCACCCATTCGATTGAAGAAGCGGTCTTCCTCGGTGATCACGTCCTGATTTTCTCTACCTCGCCGGGCACCGTGCTCAAGAATATTCGCATTCCGCCGCCCGAGCGACCATCGATGGAAATGCATCGCGATCCGCAATTCCGTGAAACGGTGTTTGGCATTCGCGACATTATTGAAAAGCTGGAATCCTCGCAGCGAGCGGGAGACTAACGTGGCACCCCCAGGCAAGTTTCGCGCCGGCATGTTCCGGTACATAAAAGAAGCATTTACGTTTCGGTGGAACCTGTTGATCTTCGGCGGTGCCACCGCTGCCGCAGCGCTGTCGGGCCACTTTGATGTGGTGATGCCCTTGGTGGCCGCCGCCGAAGTTACGTATTTGGCTGGCCTCGCATCGCTGCCGCGCTTTCAAGGCGCGATCGATGCCAAAAGCCGAGCCGAAGAACGTGGCAACACTGGCGTCGGCGCAGCCACCAGCGCTGCGCGTGGCACCGATGAATCGTCGAAGGCGCGCTTGCTCGATGTCATGCGCAGTTTATCCGACGACCGCCGTAATCGTTTTTTGCGCCTCAGGGCCCGTTGTGCAGAAATGCAACGCATCGCTAACGCCGTCCGTGGCGACACCCACGACGCCAGCGGCGCTTCGCAACAGCTGCGAGCACCAGCGCTCGATCGACTGTTGTGGGTGTTTTTACGCTTGTTATTGTCACAGCAGGCGGTCGCACGGTTTATTCAAACCGCCAACGAAGGCGAAATCGATAAACAACTTATCGATTTGCGTAATCGCGAAACTGCCCGGACTGCGGCTGTGCCCAATGATCCCGACGATCGCATCTTGCGATCGCTGCGTGACTCGATTGCCACCGTTGAAATGCGCAAAGAAAATCTGCGCAACGCCAAAAATAACAGCGAATTTATTGTGGCCGAACTCGACCGTATCGAAAACAAAATTGCGGCGTTGTCCGAACTCGCCGTTAACGCCGACCCCGATGCTTTATCGGCGCAAGTTGATGCCGTCGCCGATGGCATCACGCAAACCGAATCGACGATTCGTGAACTGCAAAACATTACCGGCATGTCGGCCGACCAATCGACGCCCGCCATTTTGGCGGCCGATGTTGAAATCGCGTAACCAACCTGCAAGGACGCTCATGGCCAACCCGCCAATCCAACCAAGCGATGCCCCGCCCGTGCCAACCGATGCCAAGGTGCTCGCCGGCAATGAAGGCGTAAATCGCAGCACAGCGTTGCCGAGTCATTTTCCAGCATGGGCGGCCAAACTCGCCGAATTGTACTTTTCCGGCACAACCTCAACGTTTGTGCTGCACGGCAATACCTTTGATGTCGTGCCGGCAACGCCAGCATCAGAGCCTACGCAACGGTATGTCGGCCTCGCCGATTTCCTTGCCGAACAAGTCTTTGGTCGGTGGGACCTGGTGATTCACTACGATCTTGCGCGCGGCTTGCGTTGCCTCGCAGGGTCTAACAGCAAGCGACTGCAGAGCATGGTGGAAACTGCCAATCGTTGGATCGGTGACTTACGGGCACTGCCGCGTGACCCAACCAAAGCCCTCGCTGCCATCGATTTGCTGATTCAGAAAAACATCATGGCGGATGCCGGCGACCGCTTGCGTGCCGCGATTGTAATCGACCACGCCGGATACGTCGCACCATCGGGCGATCGCTTAGACCTCACCTCACAAACCCATTTGGTCACCCTGCTTAATTGGGCCTCGTCGCCGTATGTGAAGCGACTGAACTTGGCATTTATCCTGATCGACCCTCGCTGGTCGAGCGTTTCGGAACGGCTAACCAGCAATCCGCACGTTGCAAGTATCGAAGTGCCGCTACCAAGCGAACCGCAACGCACAGCTTTTTTAGCCCATCAACTGCAAGGCAAAGATGTTCCGGCCATGTCGGAGTACTCTGTACCTGAGCTGGGTAAGCTAACCGCTGGCATTGGGTTAACGGACCTCGAAGTGCTCGTGCGTTCGGCCGTCGAATCTGGCAAAAAGCTCGACCGCGATTATTTCAAAGAACTCAAAAAGCGGCTGATCGAACGGCAAGCCCAAGGCTTACTTGAGTTCGTTGAGCCAAAGTGGGGTTTAGACACGGTGGTCGGCCACGAAGGTGCCAAGAAGCGATTGCTCGACGACGCCGAGTTAATCCGTCGCGGTGAACTCGACACCGTCCCGATGGGGTACTTGTTTTGCGGCCCAGTCGGCACTGGGAAAACCTTTCTGGCCCAGTGCGTCGCGGGCTCAATCGGTATTCCTGCCGTCGTGCTCAAGAATTTCCGCAGCAAGTACGTCGGCGAAACCGAAGGCAATCTTGAACGCGTGCTGGGGGTCTTACGGTCGATGGGGCCCGTGGTAGTGATTATCGACGAAGCCGACGCCATGCTAGGTGATCGCGACCAAGGCGGCGACTCCGGGGTCGGCGCGCGCATCTTTGGCATGATTGCATCGCAAATGGGCGATACGCGCTACCGTGGCAAAATTGTTTGGATGCTGTTGACTGCTCGGCCCGATTTGCTGCCGATCGATCTCAAGCGCCAAGGCCGCGCCGAAGTCCACATTCCGTTGTTTTACCCGACCGAAGATGGCGAGCTGCGACAGATGTTTGTGAAGCTCGCCAAAAAAGCTGGGACCACTCTCGCCCTCGAAGATTTGCCCGCAGAGCTGCCGCACCTCGGGAATCTTTCCGGTGCCGACATCGAAGGCATTATCGGCCGGGCCTACCGCACCTCACTGCTTGGGGGTGCCCGAAGCATCACCCAACAAGCCTTGGCTACGGCATTGCATGGTTTTATGCCATCAACGCAAACACTTGAACGCGAAGCCCAGGAACTAGCTGCCATCATCGAATGTACCGACCTCGAATTTTTACCGGTATCGAAGCAGGACAAACTCGCTAAGCTCGGTGGCCGCGAGAAAATGCAAGAACGCTTTACCGCCATCACGCAAATTTTGCAAAACAAGTAGCCCTGTCGGAACACTCAAAAGGAGACCGTATGTCACGCGCCAGTTGGATCAACGATGACTCACACCCAGATCTTGACGCTCATGTCGAAGAGCTCGAACACTTTGCTGCGGCTTTGGCCGATGGAGTGATCGATGCCGGCGAACTGAGCCGCCAAGAGCAAAACCTAATCGCTGCAATGCGCGCGGCTGAAGCCGGATTATCCGATGAGCAGCACAGCAAAGTCACCAAAGTGTTAGCGGAACTCACCGCCTACACCGTGATGAAGATGCTGCACGAGATGGCCGCCGCCAAGAGTGAGCGCGCTGCAACTCGTAGCAAATAGATGCCGAACACACCGACAGTGGACCGCATGCGTGCGGTTTTTGACTTGATTGAAAACACCGTTGAAAAACGCTGGGGTATTCCGGTGCGCATCGCCGATGTCCCGTCACCGTTCACCGGGGACCTCGATGGGGCGTCGATCGCCATCGACCACGACAACGACATTGAAAACGCGCTGTTCATTCTTGTGCACTTATTTGGCCATACAGTGCAGTGGAACACCTCATTACGCGCTCGCCAGATCGGCACACGCCGGCCCACTGAAACCTGGACCCCGGCCGAGCTGTGCGAGCTCGCAGCCTACGAAATCGAAGCGTGTCAGTTGAGTTTGGCGTTACTGCATTCTGTCGGCGTTACCGATCTCGACCAATGGTTGAGTGACTTCGCTGCGTGTGACGCGGCGTACTTGATGCACTTCTATAGTACCGGCGAGAAACGACCGTTTCGTGAGTTTTGGAAAGCCCACAGCAATTTACTGCAACCATCTGAAATTCCTGATTTTTCGCCGATATCTTGGATTTCGCGGTTCGACGGCATCGTAGTCTGAGCGGCAATCGGGCCAGAATGTAGGTAGGCCTGCCACGATCACCCCAAAATCGACCAAGGCTTCAAACCTAACCTGGCGACATATTGGTGTTTTCTCAATTGATTGAGTACGATGGCGTTAATGCTCGCCAGGCGCATCATAGCCATTTCTTCTGACAAAAACTTCGCAAAGCAACTAACCGTTGCATTGCGTGCTGCTGGGGGCGCTGCCGAAGCGCATCAAGACCTCGAAGGGCTTGGAAAGGGTGAGCTAAATACAGCACTTTTGGTGCTGCATCTCACACCTGAGCTCAACACAGCATTAGCCAATCTGCTACCCCGCTTGGCCGGCGATGCCCGGGTGATTATCGTCATTCCGAAGAGCAACCTGCCGGTTCTCGTCGATGTCATGATGTCATCGGAACGCATCCTTGCAGTCCTGATGGCTGAAAATTTCGCAAGTTCGGAACTCACGGCGATCGCTACGCGGGCTCTCGCGGGTGATATCTTTGGGCTTGAAAAAATGGTGCCATGGGGTACCCGAATCCACTCCGCCCTCGTGGGCGACTACCAAGAAAAATCGGTTTGTATCTCTTCGGTTTCGGAATTTGCCGAGATGATGGGTGTCCGCCGAAAATACCGCGAGTCGATCGAACAGTGCCTCGATGAAATGCTGATGAACGCGTTGTATGACGCGCCAGTCGACGACCAGGGCCGCCAAATATTCTCAGACATTCCGACCAAAACACGGATTTCGCTGCGCGTTGAACAAAAAGTGGTTGTGCAATACGGCTGCGACGGCAAAAACTTTGCCATCTCGGTGCGGGATAGCTTTGGCACGCTTGAGCGCAATACCGTGCTCAAATATCTCCACAAGTGTCTGCACGCTGAACAGCAAATTGATCGCAAGACTGGTGGCGCCGGCCTCGGCCTCTACTTGATGGCGAATTCAGCGACCCGGGTAATTTTCAACGTGCTGCCTGGCGTTGCAACCGAAGCGGTTTGCAGTTTCAATCTGGAAAGTCCAAAAGTTCAGCTCGAAACGTTTGGCTTCTTCAACGAAAAAATCGATGCCGCAGGTCGATTAGCATCGGGCCCATCGCGTCTCTTGCCGGCTGGCGCAAGCCATCCGGTCGAGCGCCGGGGCTCGGAACAGGCAGCGGCAACTCCCAAAGCCATGATTTGGGGTCTGGCTGCAGCCGTTGCTTCGATGCTAGCGCTCATCGTGGTCATTGCATGGCCTCGGATTATGGGGCCCAAGAAAACCTCAGTCGAATTTAGCGTTGACCCGCCAGGTGCAACAATTGAAATCGAAGGACGGCCGGTCGGGATTGCCACCGGCGGCAAGTTGGTGGTGTCAGACCTCGTGGTTGATCGCAGCTACCCAGTGCTGGCAAAACTTGAGGGTTATGAAACGACCAGTACTTCGGTAACCGCCAAAAGCGGTGCCAAGGTCCCACTCAAACTCAAAGCCATCGCAGCAACGGTGAAACTCGACTCAAACCCAACCGGTGCAAGTGTCGAAATTAACGGTAAAGAAGTTGGTAAAACGCCAATCACGCTCAGCAATTTGCCAGCGTCTACCAAGGTGGATGCATCGCTCAAGCGCGATGGGTACAGCGATGAAACCGTGTCGATTGACGTTCCTGGCCCAGGTAAAGACAAAGACATGACGGTGCCGCTCTCGGTGTCACCAGACTTTGCATCGGTCTTGGTTAAGACCACGCCTCCGGGTGCCGAAATTTACCTCAATGGCCAATTGCTTGCCGGGCAAAAAACCCCAAGCGAAGCCATTCTGGTGAAAGCCGGCACCGAGCATCGGTTCACGCTGTTGCTCAACGGCTTCGTTGCCGAGACTCGCACTGTGAAACCAGCTCGCGGCGAAAAAGGCCTGGTCGTAGAAAGCATCTTGACGGAAGGTATTGCCTTGGCAATCGAAGCGAACGTCGATGGCAAAGCAACGGTCAACGGCGTCGCGGGATGTCGCAACTTGGCTACCCCTGCAACGTGTTCGGTGAAAGCTGGCGAATACCAAGTTGAGTTCTCGGGTAGCGGGACCAGCGCCAACAAACGCATCAACGTGAGCAGCGACAACTCGAAGTTGTTGTTTAAGTTTGGCTTTGTTGAAGCGGGTAACGGCAAAAGCTTTGTGACTGCCGGTGGCACGCAAAGCAAACGCTTGGTGGCCGAAGAAGGCCGTTTGATGGTCAACGTGTTCGACAACGCGACGTCTAGTTTTCGCAAGCAACCCGTTACGGTGGTTGCTGGTCAGACTGTTCGAATTAACTAAGCCCACTGCTTTTTTGCAAGTGGCTTGCATGCTCGGCCCCTGGAGCCATTCACTTGAGACTCGGGCCTCAGAACCCGGCCTCGGGCCGAGCGGTTTGAACCGTCGCAGGGTATGTCGCGATTATTTGCCTGGGGCGGCGGCGCCGGCTGGCGCTACCTGCCAAATAGTCCCAGTGAGCGAAACGATATAGATTTCACCGGCGGCATCGGTGCCAAACGATGAAATCTGGCTCAACTGGCCCTTGGGATCGAGCTGCGATTTCCAATCCCAGTGCGCGCCGACAGTGCCCGTCGCCTGCCCCAACGCGGCCTGCGTCGCCGACGGTTGCCAGACAACGCTACGTAACAACGACGTGCAAAAATCTGCATAGAAGTAGTGACCCGCCAAGGCCGGGAACGCTTTGCCTCGATACACGACGCCGCCGGTGATGGAACAACCCTCGTCGTGCGGGTAGTCAACTACCGGAGGCGTAAACCCTTGACGATCGCATGCGCTGCTGTCGTAGCAGTGATTGCCTTCGACTACGTTCCAACCAAAATTATGTTTGCGGGTGTCAGTCCCCGCCACCGCATACACCTGCTCCCACAAATTTTGGCCAACGTCGCCGATCCACAAATTGCCATTGGCGGCATCAAAGGCAAAGCGCCATGGGTTGCGCAGCCCGAGATGCACAATTTCCCAAGTGGCCGTCGCCGCCTCGACGTCGAGGCGAATGAGTTTGCCTAACAGTGCCGTCGGATTTTGGCCATTGCCCTTGGGATCGCCGCCTGCGCCACCATCGCCCAACCCGAGATATAATTTTCCGTCTGGGCCAAACGCCAAATGTCCGCCGTTGTGGTTGGAGTATGGTTGTTTTACCACGAGCAATTCGCGCCGCGATGCTGGCAGCACGACATTGGAATTGGCCGCATCCACGGTGAACTCAAAGACCCGGCTGGTACCTTCGCGATCGGTAAGGTAAATGTAGAGCTTGCGATTGCAGGCAAAGCGCGGGTGAAAAGCTAAGCCCAACAGCCCTTGTTCATTACCGTCCGAGATTTCTTTGCTCACATCGAGCATCGCTTTGGCCAGCAGTTTGCCGGCTTGCCACACTTTAATTTTACCGGTTTGTTCGACGATAAAAAGGCGTGAGGCATCACTCACGGCCGGCGTCAGAGCGGCACCTGGCGTGGAACAATCACTCGGCGCGGATGTCACCAAGACCGGTCGCGATAAACCAGTTACCAATTTGCGCAGCGTGACGGTTGCTGCAACGCTGGCCGGTACCGGGATGAGTTTGGTAGAATTGGACACTGGCAACGAACTGCCGGTTGCCGGCATGGTAGATGGGGCCACAGTTGCCGGGGTTAAAACCGCTGGCGTCCCTGGTTGAGCCTCGCGTGGTGGCGCGGTTTTACACGCGACTGCAACCAGCGCCAGCCAACCGCAATGACGGCCAATCGTAATCATGCTGCGTTTTACCACAGCTTTACCTGGCGACTCGAGTCGCCATGGCGACTGCCCGCGCCGCAACGTACTTCTGGATCGAGCGCCGGCGGCACGGCATGGGTCTCACCCGCATAGCTGGGATGCATGCGGAACCAGGTACATACCTGATTCGCGTTGCCGGCATTGCGAAGTAGGGCCGCACCACACCTGGCACGAACCATGCTTAGACTCATGCCATGGCGCATCCAACCCCTAACCGCTTCGAAACCGCTGCGATACCCATGAACACGTCCGACCTGCGCCATTACTTCGAATACTCGGCCAAGGGTGTCGATGTCTTAGGTGACGGCCTGCAGGAAGTCTCTTTTGGCGAGTTCCTCATTGAGCATAAAATTCTTGATCGATACCAACTGTTCCGCGCGCTGCAAATGCAAGATCGCCAACCTGGCGTTCGGCTCGGTGAAGCTGCTGCGGCGCTTGGTTACGTTAAAATTGGCGAAGTCGAGCTGATCTACGCGCGCTTTGCACACCTCTCGACCGTCATGGTCGGCTAACCAGGTCGGCTAAC